>JAMPAB010000029.1 GCA_023667435.1 Corallococcus sp.
GTCTGACTATCAAATCGCTTTTAAGCATGATTTTTATACCTGCCTTTCGTTTTTTCCTATTATACCACTTTAGAGAATAAAATTCAAGCAGTTATGCCAAAAAACTTATGTCACTTTATATACTTTTTTGGTTTCAAACATAAAAACTTTTACAAATACCGAAAATGCTTGTTTTTTGTTTGCTGAATAAAATTTCTATCGATAAATTAGTCCAGCTGTTTGCAAAGGTTTTCAAAGTCATTCGCTGAAAGACTGAAATCGAATAAAAAACAAAGAAAAATTTTCACTGAAATTGTGGTATCAAAAAGGTGTATCTCACCCCGTATCAATTAGGGAATTGTTACGCAAGACAGTCGGAGATCGAACCCGAAATATAGTCCGACGGGCATACGAGTTTATCGACGAAAAGTAAAGAAAGGGGCTGTCGCAAGTAAAAAAACTTGCGACGCCCGTTTATTTTTACGGCAACAACACAGTTTACAGAGTATTGTCGGCGTTTTTTCGAAGTTTCAGTTAATTTGCAGAACTATCAAACTGTTTCCGTGTACAACTTTTGTTTTTTACGTATTTTAAAGGGTCTGTCGCGTTAAATATTTTTATGCAAAACATCTCTTAAAGCCATACAAAAAGACGTTGAAATACATATGATGTGTACCTTCTTAAGTATCTAACTTTTGGGATACACCCCCATGTTTTTCAGCGTCTTTTTTGTAATCATTCACAAAAGCGTATATTATGCGCCTAATGCGACAGCCTCTTTCTTTTTCCGTTGAGAATTTTACGCGCGGCAAACCTTTCGAAAAGCTCAGACTTTCGACGCTCCCATACTCTGCCGCTACCTGCGTATGGTCTCGATAGGTTTCTTGCGCGAAAGCTTTAATATCGGCGCAAAGGAAGACACAAACGCCACCGCTATGCTCAACCCGAATATTACCCAAAATTGCCTTATGGTATACGACGCAAGTGGTATGCTTATGTGGATTACGTTAGTAAAGAACATATTAAGCAGCATACAACCTACTGCGGTAATCGCGTTACTCAAAGCAACGTTGATAAGCGCGATTATCACACTTTCCGCAAGGAACATAAGCAGCACTCCTCCGCCCGTCGTTCCCAACGCGCGAAGAATACCTATCTGCTCGTGACGGTTGGTAATGCTTGTGGAAATGTAATTTGCCATCATAGCGATAGCGAATACCGCAAATACCGCGCTGGCAATCAAAAACAGCGTGCTTACGTCCTGCAACGCGTCCTGGTTTAGCGTAATCATATTTATTACGTTGTTGGAGCTTGCAAATTTAAGTCCGCTCGAACGTTTTACCAAATTTACAATCTTGTTTATCTGCGCGGACGAACGCGTAGACGGCGCTATAACAGAACTGTACGCGCCCTGTTGCAGACTTACGCCCAAGTTGGAAATTCCCGTCTCGCTCAAAACCAGAGCGTTTACGTTTGTGGTAAGCGCCACTCCCGTATAAAAACCTACGATTTTGTAAGTGTCGTGCTGCAATTCCACTTTGGCAAGCTCGCTCGAAGTATTGCTTTCGTAGCGCGTCGTATCGCTTTTTTCTACCTTTGTATCAAAAATAAAATCTTCACGTGCGGTTTTATACCGGCCAGTACCGCATATACGCTCAACAATCTCGCTTACCGCCGCCATTTTCTCTTCGGGAGTAGTCTGCGTCGTCTTTAATCGCGGAAGAAGATATTCGAACTGCTCCTTGTCCCTATCACTTGCGACTTTTAAACATTTATCTATAATGTTGCCGTAACAGCTTTCAAATAACTGCACGTTTATCAACACTTCGTAGTCGTTCAGAGTCGTCTTGCCTTCATCTATAAAGTACACGTAATTTGCATTGCCGTAGTAGTTCTTCCCCATATTTACCAAATCGTCGTATTTGAGAAAATACTGAACGTCGTTGTTTGCAAATTCAAAGTCGTAGTGATAGCTGGGATTTTTGTACTGAATCAAATTTCTGTCGCGCGCGTACGCGTCCGCAACAAAACCTTTCTTGACGAATCCGTACAGATTGAAGCTGTTGGAAACGTAGTTTTTAAAGTCCATCTCCAACGTGCTTTTGGCATACGACGCGTAATCGTCCAAAAGAACGTCATACTGCGAATCGATATCGCCGACGTCGATTATTCCCACAATATTGTATCTGACGTCGTTCAACGTAAGATACAGCGGTTCGTCCTGTATAAGGTCCTGAGGCTTAGTGTCGGCGTCTGCAACGAAACCGCCGCAGGTATACGCGTAGTTGACCAAACACATTGCGTAGTAGGAAGATACGGCAATTTCGTCGTACGCGGCAGGAAGTCTGCCCGCTGCAACGCGGAAACCCAACTCGGACAATTCCGTCTCGCCGTCGATTTCCACCACTCCAGACAATATGCTAGTAGTATAATATTTGCTTATGTTCGAAGCGTTCTTCGTCTCGTAAGGCCTTTGAGAGGATATGCTGTATACGCCTTTAAAGTTCAGTCCCGTGTCGCCTCTCAGAGCGTTTACCGCCTGTTCGTTTAGACCCATTTTGTACTCGTCGCCGTTAGACTCCTGCATAGAGGAGGTAAGCACTATGCTCGGCACGTTGGAGTTCTTCAACGTGTTTGCCGTAAGGCGCGCTTCGTCATAGATAGTCATAGCGTCGAACAAACCGAATACGGAAAACGCTATCGCGCACAAAATAATAGTTACGGCAAGACGAACGGGTTTGATTTTGAGATTGGACAACCCCAGCTTCAACGTATTGCCGAAACCAAGACGTCCCTTGATAAACTGCGCGTCGCCTTCTGCGTACTGTTTTACGTCTATACGCTCCGTTTCCTTTTCCTCGTAGAAGTTGTCGTCGTCGACTATTTGGACGTCCTTACCCTGTTCTACGGCTTTCTGAAGCAACGTCAGGTCCTTGTCGGACAATTTGACACCGCGTTTGACCAAAACTTTTTCGTCGAATTCCTTAATATTAAGTTTCTTCGTGTCGGAACCGCGCTTTAGCGTATAATCTCTGTCAACGTTACCGTCCTTCATTTCGATAATGCGGTCGGCATAGGCGCGGGCAAGATCGGTATTGTGCGAAACGATGATTACCAAACGGTCGCGAGACAGTTCCTTCAACAGGTTCATAACCTGAATACCGGAATTGGTATCGAGCGCGCCAGTCGGCTCGTCCGTCAATATTATTTTAGGCTCCTTTACAAGAGCGCGCGCTATGGCTACTCTCTGCTTCTGTCCGCCGGAAAGTTCGTTGGGCAGTCTGCCGTTGAGACCTTCCAGATCCACCTGTTTAAGAATTTTGTTTATCCTGTCAACGTCCCTTTTCTTAGAACCCTGAAGCTCCATAGCGAGAGAAATATTTTTCTCCACGCGCATCTCGTCTAGAAGATTGTATTCCTGAAAAACAAATCCTATAAACGTATTGCGGTAGTTGTCGAAGTCCTGTTGATTGAATCGGGCGAAACTCTTGCCTTTGATTACGATATCTCCGTCGTCGAAGGAATCGAGTCCGCCTACGACGTTCAATAACGTCGTCTTGCCGCTGCCCGACTTTCCCGTAACGAACACCATACCCGTTTCGCCGAAAGAGAGATTGATTTTATTAAGCGCGACAACGTCTTCGCTCTTTGTTTTGTAAACCTTAGTAAGGTTGCAAAGCTCTAACATAAAATATTTCTATTTCCTTTTGTAATTTTGCAAAATTTTCTCAGGGTAACCCCGTAACGTAAATAATTATCTCTGTTTAGCAACGCGCAGGCTTGCGCCTGCGCTTATGCCTAAATTCTATTGATTGTCTTCTACAAGCGACCACGACTTCGCGTCTGCATCGTAAACGTATTGCTTAACGGCGCCGTCGTATGCGGTCCTATACAGTCCGTACGTCTTGTCGGTACCGTTTGTAAGCGTTGCGTTGCTTATTTCAACCGTACGCGCGCCTGCAACTTTCCAACCGACGTACAAATCGGTTTTACCGTCGGGAGTGTTGCTTTTGTTCATTATAAGGTAATTTGTAAGCGCGCAGTCGTTGAATTGATCGGTTGTGACGGGATTTGCCTCATTAAAGTCACCCCATGCTATAGGACTGTAATATCCCGCAAAACCGCCGAGCGACGTGTTGTACAGCCTGTTAGTGTAAGCGCCTTGCGCTATAAGCGTTACGTTGTTGAGAGCGCAGTTGTTGTAATACAGCGGAGCATACGACATCATACTTCCGACGAAGCCGCCCATACGCAGCCAGTATCCTGCGCCTTCCAACGCCTGAGTTACCGTCATAGAAATATTACTGCCTACGAGATTCTCGCGCTTAGCTCTCCAACCGCCGTTGTATCTCCACGGGTCGGTACCGTTGTCGCGTCCGAAGAATACGCCTACGTCGCCTACCCACACTCTGACCGAAGCTGTGAGATCGGTTACTTTGATATTGTAAATATCGTTCGGCTTTCCGTTTGCATATTTACCGCTGTCTAAGTCTATTTCGCCTGCAACAACGCCGAAGTAAACGGGGTTGTTACCTACCCATTGATAGCCTTCTATCGTTCCGCTGTTGATATTGACAGTTACGTTTGCAAATTCGACGTCGTGGATTTTAGCGGAGGTGATATATCCGAAGAAACCTATCGCTACGCTTTGTCCCGCTTCGAATTCGAACTGCGAAACGCTGTCGTTGGCAAGAGAGAAGTTGTAAACCTTGTGTCCCTTGCCGTCGAATTCGCCCAAGAAAGAATATTCGTAACGACGGAGATCGTTTGCAGCGCCGCCCGCATTTTCTCCGACGCAATACGCGCCGACGGTCTTCCATACCTTGCCGCCGCAGTCGATATCGCAGTCGAGGATATACTGCGCGTCAATTCTTACTGCGGGCGCCAAATTGTCAATGTCGGAAGAGATAAGCAGCAGCTGTTCGTAAGTGGAAATGTGGACGATTCTCTGTCCGCCGTGAACGGTATACACAACGTTGTCCTGATAGTTTTCCTTATCTGCGGCGTTTTTAAGCGTAATCAACGCGTAAATCTTTTGCCCCTGTTGAGTTAACTTGCCGTCGCTTACAGCCGCAGTATCTACCGTACCGTCGCCGTTAAGAGCACTGTACAGCTTACATTCGACTTCTCTGTCGCTGCTAAGAAGTTCCACTGTATACGATTTGAAATCAAATGTGGCGGGACTATAATACGCGCCGAACGTATTGTCGCCTTCGTCGAGGAATGCGTAGTCTCTTCCCAAAGACGTTCCGTCGGCATTCGTCTTAGCGCCGAGCGTAACCGATATGCTTGCCTTGTTGATTTGCAACGTAGCTTGCATAGGCTTGATATCTTCGAAATCTTCGCCTGCGCCTTCGAATACGGCAACTACCTTGTACGTTCCGGCATTTACGGGAAGGTCGCCGTCTTCGAGTTTCGTTTCGGAACCGTCTACAACCTTGTAGTATTCGTAGGTAACGGCAACGTTAGTACCGGTGATTGTTAAAGCGTGTTCGGATCCGTCGTACGTAACTGCGGTTGCGCCCGTAAATTCCGCGCCGCTCATGTCTATTTGACCTTTCGCAATCGTGAAAGAAGCTTGCTTATCTTCGATTGCGTTATGCCATCTGTCTACCGTAAACTTAGCTACGACTTTGTACTCGCCCGTTCTTACGGGAGCCTCCTCGAGTTTGGTTTCCGTTTGACCTTCTACCTTGTACCACTCGTAAGCAACTTCTACGCCGCTCGGAACGTTCGACAGCGTTAACGTATGCGAATTGCCGTCGTAATAAACGGTCGTTTCGCCCGTAAACGTCATGTTTTCAAGACCTTCGTAGGTAAGCAACTCAGTATGATTGTCGGGACATTTGTCTTTACAATTTTCTTCCGTACAAGACTGATTGTAGCACTTGCCGCATATGGGGCATTTGCTAAGACATACGTGGTCGTCGCCGTGCTTCAAGCATTTATCGGCGCAGTCTTCTTCCGTACAAGTTTCGTTGAGACATCCGCCGCAGATTTCACATTCGTGTACGCAGAGGTGTTTCCATTTTGCCTCGCCGCCTACGTAGAAATTCTTTTGCGACAGTTGATTTTGATCATCCCATCTGTAATAGAAGAAACCGTAAGTTTTGTCGCCGTCGGTATCGTAATCGGATGCTGACTCCGTAAAGGAAACCGCGCTCTTATTACTGCCGAGTTCGTACGTAGAACCGACGAAGTTTTCATCGTAAGGATCGTTACTTCTGTTTTCAAACAAATAGTTGTGAACGGAGCAGTTCTTAAATCCGTCTGTTTTAGTGATATACGGAGCGTCGCCAGACCAGTTGCCGTTAGAATGCATAGCGACAAAATCGCCCATTATGCCGTAAGCGTAAGCCTGAGAAAGATCCTTAACTCCCGTTATATCGCGTTCGCACACCAAAGTGATATCCGTAACGTGACAGTCTTCGTAAACTAACGGCATATAGGTATACATAGCTCCGACAAATCCGCCCATATATACGTCGTTGTGTCCGGGAAGAATCATAGCTACGCGCTGCGTAGCGGTAATATTTATATTCTCCGCTTCGAGGTTGCGTCTTACGGGTTGAATTTCGGTATTGTAATGGTCGGCAATTATGCCGCTGTCCCAACCGAAGAACGTTCCTACATAACCGTCTGCCATTACAAGCTGAATTGTGTTAACGTTTTGTACCTTGATATTGTAAAAACCGTTACCCGTCTTATACAAGTCGTCGATACTTACTCTGCCCGCTACGGCTCCGAAATAAACGTACTGTCTCGCTGTCCATTTGAATGCGTTTTGACCGTATTTTGATGTGTCGGACAGTCTTACGACGCTGAAATCTACCGTAATATCGGCAAAAGTAACGTCATGAACGGAAGCCGTAGAAATGAATCCGAAGAAACCGAGAGCAATACCGTCCGAATAGTTGATATTCTCTTCGTCTACGCTTTCGTCGGTAATCTTATAGTTGTAAATTTTGTGACCCTGACCGTCAAGTTCGCTGAGGAACGATTCGTTATAAGGTTCTTCTACGTTACTGCCCGAAGCAATACGCGTTCCGATTGTTTTCCAAACGTTTCCGCCGCAATCGATATCGTTCATCAATTTGTAAACGGCGCTCGTTCTTACGCCTACGGAATACGTTTCGATATCGGACGCCAACAGAAGAAGGTCTTCGTAGGTATAAATTTCCACTACTCTTTTCGCGCCTTTTACCGTAAGCACGAGGTTATCGTTGTAGTTGAGTTTGTCTTCGTCGTTTAACAACATTACGAGTACGTAGCGTACGTCGCCTATTGCTCTTAATTCACCGTTGCTTCCCGAACTCGAATTTACCGTATTGTCGGCATTAAGAGTATTGTAGAAAGCAAAATCTACGTCTAAGTTACTGTCGAGAATATCGATATAGTACGTCATATCGGAGGCAACGCTTGCGCTGTAAGTTCCGTCTTGATTCTTAATAAACGTCACTTCGTTTGCAAGCTCGTTGTCGTCCGCATCCGTCGTAGCGCCCAAAACGACTTCGATATTCGCCTTTTCGATCGTCAAAGTTGCGGTTTTGCTGCCGACGGCTTCGTAGTTAGCGTTGCTGCTTGCAAATTTAGCTACTACCGCGTAGGTACCCGCATTTACGGGAGCGGATGAAAGTTTGTTAGCTTCGGCAACCGTTCCGTCGTAGTATTCGTAGGAACCGAACGTTACGCCCGTAGGCAACGTTCCCGTATACGCCAAAGTATGCGCGGAACCGTCGTAAGTAACGGTATCGTTAGGTAATGTAATTCCGCTCATATCGTACGTTGCCTTAGAAATTGTAAGCGTAGCGGTCTTGCTGTCGATTGCCTTATGTTCGGCATCGCCTGTGAACTTGGCAATAACGGTATAGGAACCTGCGTTTACGGGTTCGGAGGTAAGTTTAGTGTCGCCCGAGTAGTAATCGTAAGCGACGGTAACGCCTTCGGGCAGCGTTCCCGTAACGGTCAACGTCTGAGCCGAACCGTTGTAAGTAACGGTTTTGTCGGCAAAACTAACGCCGCTCATATCGTATTCGGGGAATTCCTCGTTGCCGTTGTGATTTCCCTGACATTTGTCCGCGCACGCGTCTTTTTGACAGTCGAGGTTTTGACACCTGTTACAAACGGGGCATTTGCTCGTACATTCGTGAGCGGTATAGTGATCGTTGGGACACTTCGCTTTACAAGATTCGTCCTGACAGTTTAGATCCTGGCAACCGAAGCATATGGGGCAGCGATGTTCGCATACGTGAGTACACGCTGCGAGAGCGATAACGCACGTTAACGCTACCGTTACCAAAATCGCAATCGATAAAAACCTTCTGTTTTTCATCCTAGCACTCCTTAGTAGTTTTAAATTTATCTATATATTACAACATACCGAGCCTTTCCCTGAAACTCGGTTGATGATTGCGCGTTTTTACAAAAAGTCGGGATATTCGTCTACGTAACGCACGGCGATTTTGCTTTCGTCCCAGCGTTCTTCCCAGTTGAAATTGCTCGGACGGATTGCCATAACTTCCGACCATTGCGTTGCGCCGTGACCTGCTCCGAAATATTGAACGGAACCGCCGATATTTTCGGTCCACTGTATATAAGAGAAATATTCCGCGCTGACAAGATAGCTGTACTGCGTATCGATGTATTTCCACACGTAGTACGCAGGCTTGTACGCGCCGCTTTCCGTCATAAGTCCGAAATACGCCCCTTCGGAGTTGTGGTCGCACAAACGCCAGTAATTGAGAGCTTTGATACAGGAAAGCTGCGTAGCTTTGTAGTAAGCGTACGCAACGCCTGCCGCCTGCTGATTTTTGCCTACGCTGTACTGCGTCGAATAATTACTGCCCGACGTTACGCCGCCTTCGGTTACGTAAACGTCGCGTACGTTGCCGTTGCACAGCTTGACAGGCTGCTCTAAATAGAGTTGCAGCACTTCGAGGTTAGTCCAGGTTATTTTTTCCGTATTAAGCGAACCGTTGACTTTCGTCACGTCGTTACGCCAAAAGTCGGTAACGACCAAATCCGCCCCGTAAGGGTGGATCGCCAGTCCCCAGTTGTAGTTGCCCTCGGTTTTTGTTTTGAGCGACAGGTAGTCGAAGATTTCTTTCGGTTTGTAGTCCTGATTCTTCAATATATCGGGAGTACCTTTCGCCGTCCAGAAGTGCGTAAGCGGCACAAGAGGAACGTTGCGCGAATAAGCGCTTTTGAACGACTGGTTGGATATGCGCAGCATACGTTCGTATTCCGTGCAGTAGTTGGAAATATCCAACGACGAGTCGGAATCGGCGACTATGGCGTTCCACGACGACGACTGGTCGATTTCGTTACCCATAATGAACGTCTCTGCCGTGCCGTATTTCGCGTTTTCGTACGAGTCCTCCTGCGAATAGCGCATGGCGATGAATTTGGTAAACGCCGACCAGTATTCCGCCCCGTAGGAGTTGGAAGTGTTGACGGCAAAGTACGTCGCGCCGCTTGTGCGAGACTCCGGATAGGTGAGGAAATACGGTTCCACGTACTGTTCCAACTCCATCCACATAAGGATTATGAGCGTAATCTTGACGTGCTGACGGGTGTACTGCGAGATAAGTCTGTCGTAGTAACTGAGAACGTGTCCGTGACCGCGCCCGTTGTACGTCCATGCCTGCGTACGGAAATAATACCGCTTTCCGTTGTGATCGAAAGCCTGTACGTACTGTCTGCCGGTTTCGGGGTTTTCGATATATCCGTTAAGATCCCCGTCCAAATACTCCGTGTAGGCAATAGGCGTTATTTCCTTAGTCTGTTCGTCGTACGTTTCCAACGGAACGATCATATCCGACGCAAGATAATTAAGCTGTATATGCTCGCAGCCGAGCTTTTCCACCTCGTCTTCGTAGGGGAAATCGAGCATAAGACCTTTGATGCCCGTTGCCTGAACGACCTCGTCGTGCTCGTACGCGGGTTTTATCGTAGTAGCGTAAACGGGACCTGCGACAACCGTACTGCCGCGCGTGAGGTAAAATTTGCAGTAGACGGTGTCGTACCCTTCCTCAGTGTAGCGGTCGATTGTAAACGAAGCCTGAGTGCCGCAGTCGTACGAACCGACAATCTCGGGGGAAGACGTCCGCTCCTCTACGATGCCAGTTTGCCTTTCGCTTTCCAGATATTCGTAAGGTTTAAGATACACCAGGGTTGCCGTATCGCCGTAGTAACCGACGTCGTTGAGAGTGATAACCGTTTTGTCGTCGGTACATTCGACGTCGAAAACGTATTCCTGTTCTTCGTAATCGTCGGGATCGTCGTAGCCGTCGTCTGCGTCGTAATCGTTAAATTCAAAAAAGAAACAACCGGAAAAGACCCCCAAAGCGAGAGCAAAAAGTAAAATAAATGCAAAAATGCGAACTGTTTTCTTTTCCATTTTTTCTCTTTATCGATAATAAACGCGTACGCGAGTACGCCAACGGTGTTTTTACGTCAAAATGCGGGTAAATTCGCGCTGAAAAGCGGTCATTTTACGTTTGCCGTTCAATTATACCCTTTATTGCGTCGATAGTCAACGATTTTGGGTAAAAATACTCTACTTTAAGTTGTATTATTAAGCTAAATTGTATACATAACATAGAATTTATATGTAAACATATTATACCGACGGCGTTATACTGACGGCGTTTCGGACCGCAAAACCGCAAGCAAAGCTTTTTCGCTCGATCCGAGTGAAATACGGAAAAATTTAAAAGCTCCGAAACGCAACGCGCCGTTTCGAAGCCGTGACAAACTTTAAACTTTTATTACAGAAACAAGCCTACGAAGTTGACTAGCAGCCAAAGAACGCCTATAAGCGCCGCAGGAAGAAACAGATATGCCGCAAGAGAGTGTTTTCCCAAAAGCATTAAAGGCGACAGCCACTTGGGCGGAGTTTGCCGTTTGAGTTTCGTAGTTTTGTCGCGGTAAAAGCGTTTGCCGAATACGCCGCCCAAAATAAAGAATCCCAAATGAGGAATAAGCGGTTCGAAGTTGTTGGGAGAAACTATGTACCCGTTTTTATTATAAATTAACAGCGCCAAAAATTCGTTTTTGACGAATATGCCGTCGCCGACAAACCTGTTGCAGTAAAAAAGCGTAAGACCGGCCACCGCTATTACTGCGCCGAGAATTATCCTTGCAACGTCGGGAACGTTCAATTTATCCAAAATAAACCAAACAGTAACCGAAATAGTAAGCACGGCGACGATATTGAAAATAACGTAACCCGTAATAAGATTCGGAATAATAAAATGAAGCGCAAGATACCCGCCCATAAAGACGGCGGAAAAAACCCAGAATTTAATCAGGCGCGATACGCTGCTGTGAGAAAACTGACAGCTTATACCCGACATAAAACACAGCAGCCACAAAAAGTACGGATAGGCATTGTTACAGAAATAACTGTTTAGATAAGCGACTGCGACGCTTTCTATCGCCTTGCCGAAAGCGGTTTTAAACTGTATGATTCCCCAGTAGTAAGAAAACCTGCAAACGTGATCGAAGGTGACGCCCAGCATGATAAGACCGCGCAAAAGGTCGAGTTCCCAAATTCTCGGTCTCTTTCCCTCTACGTTGTAGGTAAAAAAGTTTTTGATTTTACCTTTAAATTTACCGCTCTTTGCCGATTTATCGCTTGTAACGTTAGATTCGTCAATGCAGTCCGCTTGCGTGTTTTGATTTTTTTTCATATTGTTTTATTATAAGCATTGTAACGGAGTCGACTGAAGTCCGCTGCCGTTGACGCGCAGTTTGCTTGCAGATTCTTTTGCCGCATTTAAAGCGTCGTATTCGGCGCCGTAGCCGCAAAGTATCCCTAACTGCGACAATATGTCCGCGCGTACTTCGTTTAGACATACGCGCAGTACGGGCGAGCGTATTACAGCGGTTATTTTACCTGCCGCAAAACGGATTTAGTAAAACAGTCTCAAGCGCGATTCGTTTGAGACTGTTGTTGGTAGAGACAGTAGGATTCGAACCTACGACCTCTCGCATGTGAAGCGAGCGCTCTAACCGACTGAGCTATGCCTCCTAATGTACATATACAATACTACAAAAGAAAAAATTTGGCAATAGTTACAGCCAAATTTTTCTTTAAAATATTAAATTTTACAATTTGTTTTATCTTACGCTGGGAATATCTTCCAACGTCTCGGCATCGATGTAATGAGCCTTACAGAAAGCGGCAAACGCTCTTTGCGCGTTGTAGTTAGGTTTGCATCTGCCCGATTCCCAACGGTTTACGGTTGCGAACGCAACGCCCAGCTCTTTCGCCATCATTTCCTGACTGAGATAAAACTTCTTCCTTACAATCTTGACCTTGTCTTTAAATTCCATAATTTGTCACTCCTATAAAATCTTAAGTAAAGGACACCGTAAATATATCATTTTGACGATAGTATGCTGCGGATATTACAGAATTATTACCTGGTTTCACTCTTTCGACATTATACGCGTTTCGAAGTTACTCCGTCAGAATACGCCCTCGCCAAATATAATATACCCTTAGTGCAGACACATTATAACATAGTAATAATTATTTGGCAACACTTAAATTGCGTTTTTAATAATTTTTATTGCTGAATTTTTAATGCGCCGAACAGCACTATCCCCACCGCTGCCGCAGAAATTATCAAAAAAACGGGATGAATCCTTTTTCCTTTGATTTTTATCTTAGACAGAGGGAAAAACGCGCAGGCGATTATAAGCGATATCCAGTTGAATTGATTGAACCCTTCGCCGCTGATATCAGTTAATTTGAGATTGGGCAACACGACCTGACAACCCACCGAAATAACCGCCGACAGTATAAGTCCTACGACGACGGGTTTGACGCCGTACAAAATCCACTGAAAAGATTTGGACGAGCGGAACCTGTCGAACAACTTCGTCACTATTATTATGATTACAAGAGAAGGCAGCACTACCGCAAACGTCGCGGTAAAAGCGCCCAGTATCGAACCGAACACTCCCAAAGAGGTGCTTCCGCCTGCTGTGACGCCGACGAACGTCGCAAGGTTGATAGCGAACGGTCCCGGAGTGGATTCCGCTATGCCTATAAAATCGATCAGTTCCGCATTTGTGAGCCAGCCGTACTTAGATACCGTCTGCGTAACGAGCGGCAGCATAGCATATCCGCCGCCTATCGTAAGCAAACCTATTTTAAAGTATTCCCAAAACAGAGTAAGATAAATCATAGTTTATCCTCCCCGTCGCAAGAAGTTTCTTTTTCTTTTGCCTCCGTATCCGACACGTTTAAAAGTAAGTCCTCCGTCTCGACGTTTGCGTTATCCGTGTCCTCCGTACAATCTGCCGTTTCGGATTGCTTTTTTTTCAGAACGGTTTGTCTAATCCACGAGAACAAAACGCCTATTACTCCGCCTATTACGATAATAAAAGCGGCGTTAAAATTAGTAAACGTAGCAACGCCGAACGCCGCAATAACCAAAACGACGTTAAACCAGTCCCGCTGTAATTGATTTGCCATTTTCCAAAACGCGTTTACTATCAACACGGTGACGCAAGCTTGAATCCCCGTAAACGCCGCTTTGTACCACTCGTTATCCGCAACCAGCTCGATGACGAACGAAAGCGCGGTAATAATTACGAAAGACGGAAGCACAACTCCCAGCGTTGCCAATATCGCGCCCCATACTCCGCGCAAACGGTAACCCACGCTAGTAGCGGTATTTACGGCGATTACGCCCGGAGTAGATTCGGCGATTACCAGCATATCTAACATATCTTCCGTCGTTATCCAGTTCTTTTTGGAAACGAGTTCTTCTTCTAAAATGGAAATCATAGCGTATCCGCCGCCGAAGGTGAATAGCCCCGTTTTAAAAAAAGTTATAAAAATTTTCCAAAGACTTACCTTTTTCATATCTGAATTCCCGACAGTTTATTTATCGAATACGCGTTTGACGCGCGACAGTATCTTTGCAAGTTCGGAGTCGTCGAACTCGGGCAAATAATCTCGGGTGGCAGATTCGAAGTCCTGAGCATACCCGTTAGTTAAACCGACGTTGTAAAAATATTCTAAGACGGCGTCGTATTCGCGCCTGTACAGCTTACGATTAAGTTCCGAATACTTATCGTCGAAACGCGCTGCAAAATACTGCGACATTATGCTGACATAAATCGAATTGTCGAGCTTCGCCAAAAAGTCCAGTATTTTTTTGCTGTCCTCTACGCAAGACGGCAACACAAGGTGCCTTACTATTACTCCGTTCGTCATATAACCGTCGGCGTTAAAAAGGTCTTGCGGTTGCTGCCGACGCATTTCCCCGACAGCCAAACTTGCAACTTCGAAGTAGTCTTCTGCCGCAGCATATCTGCGCGAGACGGATGAGTCGAAAAACTTTAAATCGGGCAAATAAACGTCAACAAGGCCCTCTAAACGCGCAAGAGCTTCCTTTTTCTCGTAACCGTTTGTGTTGTAAACAACCGGAATACGCAACAAATGCTTTACGAGTTCCAACGACGACGCTATCTTATCGGAGAAATGCGACGGAGACACCAAATTGATATTCGCCGCCTGTTCGTCCTGCAAATACAGCATTATGTCGGCAAGCAGGCGGCAGGACACCTCTTCGCCGTGCGGGACAAACGATATATCGTAATTTTGGCAAAATCTGCAATGCAAATTACAGCCTGCAAAAAATACCGTTCCGCTGCCTGCGGTACCCGATATGCAAGGTTCCTCCCACATATGTTTCGAAATTCTCGAAACGACGATACTATCTGTTTTGCATACGCCCGACTTTGTTTGTCTGTCGGCATTGCAATTTCTCGGACAAAGACGGCAATTCATAGCAAGCTTATAATACATTATTTAGATGGATTTGACAAGCGAACAACCG
This sequence comes from Corallococcus sp., assembly GCA_023667435.1. Classification (GTDB taxonomy): domain Bacteria; phylum Bacillota; class Clostridia; order Christensenellales; family CAG-314; genus Fimimonas. The sequence goes on from JAMPAB010000029.1 coordinate 14,841, forward strand.
CGTATACCTATAAAATTAAACTACCGAGCATCGCCTGCGTTATTGCAAGCAACGCCGTATCTCAATCGATTATAAACCGTAAACAGGCAAACGCGTAGGCGCATATATAAAACAAAACGTTTTGAACAAGTAAAAATAAACAAGCCTTTGCAAATATACCGTTTGCATAAACCATATTGTAATATAACAAGGAGAACAGTATGTTTACAACTTTATTCGGATTTTTACGACGCATATTCTTTGTAACGGGATATTTCAGCAACGGCAGTTATCCGCAGCCGCTTTCCCCCGCCGAAGAAGCCGAATGTCTGCAAAAGATGAAATCGGGAAGCAAACAGGCTCGAGATAAACTTATATGTCACAATATGCGATTAGTTGCGCACATCGCGAAAAAGTACGGTAAAAACGATCTTGACGATATGATTTCCATAGGGTCGATAGGATTGATCAAAGGGGTGGAAAGCTACTCGGCGGACAAGGGCACCACTCTCGCTACGTATCTTGCGCGTTGCATAGAAAACGAGATACTTATGACGTTGCGCGCAAACAAACGTTATCAAAACACCGTCTATCTGCAAAATACTCTCGGAGTAGATAACGACGGCAACGAGTATACGTTGATGGACGTACTTGCGGTAAAAGAGGACAGCGTATTCCATCAGGCGGAGATGTCGATTCTGAGGCAAAACCTTCTTAAAATAATCCGCGAGCATTTGTCGGACAGAGAACAGAAAATAATACTTATGCGCTACGGGTTAGAAGAAGGCGCAACGCCGTTAACTCAGCTGCAAACGGCAAAAAAACTGGGAATAAGCCGCAGTTATATTTCCCGAATAGAAACGAACGCGTTAAAAAAAATAAAACAATATCTCGACTGACAAGGACAAAGCCGTCGATTTACCGTTGACAAAATACGCGCGTATATTATAAAATATTTTTACAAGGTTATCTACGACAGGTAATCGAACGTACTGCAAAACCGAACGAGGTTTTACCGCAATCCGAAATACATAAAACAAAGGAGATTAACTATGGAATACGTTTACGACACTCAGCTACTTGTTGAAGGAAAAAATTTAAGCGACGAAAAAATTATCGCATATATCAACGCCAATATCGAAGGCGATTGCCTTCTTGTAGTAGGCGACGACGAACTTATCAAAATTCACTTTCATACAAACACTCCGTGGAAAGTGTTGGAATACTGCGCTTCGCTGGGCGAAGTATACGACGTCGTAATAGAAAATATGGCGCGGCAGGCGCAAGGACTGCAAGGATAGTTTCGACTGATAAAAACGTTTTACAAAGGAGCAATATATGAAAAAGAAAATTTTTGCGGCAATTATACTGTGCGCGTTGCTTGTTGGCATGTTAGTATCTCTTACCGCTTGCGGAGAAGAAGAAGTAATAACGCTGCAAACGGACAAAAAGTACGTTTACGAAGGATTGATAAATAACGAAACGACGTATGAAGAGTTGATTGCAAGCAACCAATTCGGAACTATTCAACGCTACTACGTTTTTCACGACGACGGAACGGGAGAATATTTTTTGGATAGCGTAGCGTACATCGGAAGCAGCTCAGTTCACTACAAATTTACGTTATATTTTAAATATACGTTTGCAGACGAGGACAAAAGCGCAGTAGTATGTTTTTTCGATCGTTGCGACAATAAATCCGTCAAAATAAAAGACGGCTCCGCTTTCGACGTGTCGTTTGAAAACTGGTCCGAGCTGTTTACCGTATCGGAAAACGTCATAAGCTTAGTTACGACAGGCGGCTACTCTTTCTTCATAAACGAAGACTATGCAAAGACGCTTACGAATTTCAATAAAAAATAATCGAAGCGATACGCGCTTATATGCCTTAGATACGAAAATCCGCTGTATCGGACGACGATGAAAATATCAATTTAGACGTGTGCTAGACTTGAAATACAGGCGGTTAGTTTGCGGGGAAAATCCCCCATCAAACGAATCGCCCTTTTCTTTATTCGTCGGAATCGGATTTATTCGCTTTCTTCAAATCCTTATCGTACAGTTTACCTTCGACGTAAGCGCGCTTGCGGTTGTTGTTTACAAGCGTCAGCGCAACTATAATTACGGCGACGACGCAAGTTAACGGCGAACAAAATATGGCGCATACTACTGCCGCAGCAGCAAGAATTACCGATTCTGCAATAAGTTCCGCGCAATGGTCTTTACGCCACTTACGTGTAAAAAATTCTTCCTTTTCTTTCAAAGTAAAAACGCTCTTTTCCAAAACAGTTTTAATATTGCTTTCGGCGCTTGCGCGATACGCTTTATCGTCAAGACGTTTTGCGGCAAGAATCTCGTTTATTCCGACGCCGTATTTGTCGCTTAGAATCTGTAACATCTCCACAGGAGGCAAATACGTACCCGTTTCCCACCGCGACACGGTCTTGTTCGATACGCCTATTTCCCTTCCCAGCTCGTCTTGCGTAAGACCGTTTTCTTTGCGCAATTCCGCTAAAAATTCTCCGATTTTTACCATATCCATTATGCTTTCCTCCGCGAACCTATTTCATTAAAACGCCGTACCGTTGACGTTTGCTAAACGTCTGTTAAATTAACTTACGTTAGTTTTATTTTATTCTAACACAAATAAACGGCAACGTATTACCCATAAACGGCGAATTAAGCGAGAATATTAACACAATCGGCATTTTTACATAAAAAAATCCGCTTTGCAAAAATGATGTGTACCCCAAAATTTGCGAAACGACTGTAATTTATCGATCTTACGCAGACAACGATTTAAATATCAAACCACACGAATTAATACAAGGGAACGACCAGGAATCTGTCCGCAATAAGTTCGTAAACGACGACTGTAATGCGGCATTTTAGAGTACAGTACATAAATATTATTTCGGTCTTAGCAAAAACGGTATTTTACTATACGTTTACAACTATCGTCTTTTTGTTGATACTGACAAGAAATTTTTTTAAATCGTCGAGACTTAACACTACCGTAGCGGTATTGTCGCACGGGTGAAATTTCACAGTTTGCGCAGACCATATCTCGCTGTCGATCAGCAGCGGCGCCGAACGTTCCTCAGATTCGTTCAGAAAAGCAAACGGGGACACGCTTCCCCTATGAACGCCCAAATCGGCGTACAATTTTTCTTCCGTAGCAAATTCGAATTTAGCGCAATTTACGTAGCTTGCCAGTCCGCGCATATCGGCGCGTTTGTCGAAAGGCAAAACTACCAGATAGTAATCGTCGCTCTTTTTATCTTTTACGTAAAGACTCTTACACGCCATACAACCGTCAACTTGCACGACCCGACGCGACTCTTCGGTAGTAATTACGGCTTTGTGTCTTAGAAGACGGTATTCGACGCCTAATTTATCTAAATAATCGGTAACTTTTTTCAACATAGCGATCGGACTGATTTACAGCATTAAATTTTCCTGCGCGGCAATCGCGCGAAAACGCGCAGGTGAAACTTGATAAGTGAATACGCAGGAAAAGCCGACTTGCAACTCGTATCGAAACGTTAGAAGCATAGCGCTTTTACTGCGAACGGTTT
>JAMPAB010000002.1 GCA_023667435.1 Corallococcus sp.
GGTACCGTTATCCGGTTGACTCCAACTTACTTTTACCAGTTTGCAGACGGTGATGACTATCCAGTCTTCCTCGCCTGTAACCGTATAGGAGTATTTACCGTCAGTAGCAGTAAGCGTTGTACTAGTCATATAATCTTCTACTGAAATAATCTCATAGTTATCCGAAGCAACGGTAAAGGTAATCGTATCACCTACAAGGAATTGTTCTTGACTGAATACAACAGTAACGCCTGTTTCAATCGTATTTTCGTTTTGATCGATAATATCCACTGTCATCGTTACGGAGCTGTTGTTGTATCCGCAAGTATCGCAGACACCGTCGCTTTCCATGCCGTCGTGCTCGCCCCAACTTTTTTCGTTCATTTCACCGCAAACGGTACATTCGTGCCAGTGCATACTTTCGTCGTACGTCCATTCTACGGCAAGCGTGCAGTCCGCCGTTTCCGTGTGAGAAGCATCGTTGGCGCATACTCTGCTGTGTGTGCCGTCGTCGTTCGACGTCCATTTACCGAAGTCGTGCGCGTTCTCATCGAGCGTTCCCAAAACGGAGCTTTCACTCACTTCATCTTTGTCGGCGTCGAAATACGTTCTGCAGACATCGCAGTAGTAGTGATCCATATTGTACGGAACTTCAACGCAGTTACCGGGACGATGTTCGCGCAGTTCACCGTAGTTGTGTCCCGTAGCAGGGTTTACTGCAACGTCGGAGATTGCCGTACAGGTTCTGTCGGTAAAGTACGTTTTGCAATTAGAGCAGTAGACGCAATCCTTGTCGTAGCCGACGGTTTCGCAGCCGACTTCCGCATGAGCGCAGTCCGTAAGCGTACCGTCGTGGTAGCAAGAAGTGGAAGCTAATCCCTTTATGCTAAAACTCTTAACAGTGTATTGACCAGAATTAGTATTAGTAAAAATAACTGTCTGAGCCGAACCATTCCATGTAGTACCTTCTGCACTAATAGTACCTATATTTACTGTAACTTTAGTATTATCCGTAGGTGCCTTTGTGTCATAGGTAATAATGACTTGCGTTAAATTTCCATTTTTCGCAGTTATCTCAAATTTATCATTAGCATAGTATCTAAACGGATCATAACCGTTACCATTGCTGCTACTACTTTTTTGATCATAAATTATTTTAATGTCATTGTTTTCAAATATTGTTCTCTTACCTGAAGTCGCCGACGTATCAGTCTTGTTTTTACCTATTTCTTTATTATCCAGTGTAAATTGCATTTCATAAGTCACTACAATTCTTCCGCATGCGGAGCAAGCGTTATTTGCGCCTTCGGGCGTACAAGCTTCTTCCACCGTTTCGCCGCATACGCATTCACCAGTATGCTTGCCGTTGCTTGCGTACGCAAACTCCGTTGCGGAGTGCGCCGCTTTTTCCGTTTCGTAGTTGCAGCCGTCAACGGAGCACGCTTGATAGTGCTGCGTCTTGTCTTCCGTTGCAGTATAATCGCCGAGCGCCGCCGCGTGCTTGTCGGTATAGAGCGAGCAGTCGCCGCAAACGCGCGCGTGATACGTTTCTTCCACTACCGTGTAATCATCTGCATAGTTAGCGTCGTGTTCGTCGTGATTGAACGGGCATTGAGCATCGGTATAGCCGCAGGAGAGGACGTGCTTACCTTCGGACACGCTCCAAACGCCTGCCATAGATGCGTGTTGATACTGCTGATCTTTTCCGCAAAGCGCGCATTGATAAACGTGCGTGTAGGATCCGTCTGCCTGCGAAACTTTCTTCCATTCGTGATTTACGTACAGGCAGTCGGCAAATATGATACCCCAGTTTTTGAGGTCGGTAATTTCCGTAGTTCCGTCAAGTTCGTAATTGCGGTCGCATACCGTGCAGTGATTGTAGGACTGTTTGCCGTTGACGTTGTGTTCTTCGTCGGCAGGGACTTCCGCCACCACTTCGAACGTATGCGTCCAAGCTACGGTTAGGTCGGCGGCGGCAATTTCCGTAGTTGCCTGCGCGTCTTTGAAATACTTGTGACATACCGAACATTCGTAGTAGGCAACGTGACCGTCAGTTCCCGTTCCGTGACAGTCTGGGTCAACCGCTTCGACAAGCGTACCCAACGTGTGATGAGCGGCAATAACGTCCGTTTCGACGTAGTCGCAGTCTAAGCAATGACGTTCCTTTTTGCCGTCGGTAGTACACGTTTCCTCTGTAGTAACCTGCCAGGCTGTCAGGAAGTGCTTGCAAAGCTTTGCGGTGTATTCGACGGTAATCGTTTGGAAACGACGGTGGCCGCCACTACCACCGCTGGATTTTTCAGCTCCTATCGTAAATATAACGGAATTAGCTTCGCCCGTCCAGATATTATTAGCATACGAACCTTTATCCGCCGTCACGGTATTTCCGTCGTCGTCTGAGTCGAATGTGAAAGTTATTTTTGTTATGGTATAACCATCAGGTACACTGATAGTCATAGTGCCGTTTGCATACAGACGCACTGCATTGCCCTTAGTATAGTATTTAGGATCTGCACTGTTTGTTTTCTTATCTAAATCAACAGTTATATCGCCTAACTTAATTTGTGTTACAACTGCTGTGTTTGTATATCCCTGTTTGCTTGTGTCAATAGTAACGTTCTTGTCCGTATACGTATAAAATTTGCGTCCGCAAACTTCGCAAGCGTCCCCTTCGGTACAATCCACTTCGCCTTCGAAGTCGCAAACGGAGCAAGCACCCGTATGTTTGTGACCGCCTACGTATTGCGCGTCTTCGATTGTGTGACCGAGCGCCGCAATGGGTTTGGTTTCTTCTTTTCCGCATTCGGAGCAGGTGCGCGTGGATACGCCGTCTGCGGTACACGCGGGAGCCGTCTTTTGCGTCCATTCGCCGAAACTGTGACCGAGCGCGTCAACCATCTTAGTTTCCTCTGCGCTGCAAACCGAGCAAGTACGTTTTGCTTCGCTCGCTTCTTCGCAGGTAGCTTCCGTCGTGTTTGTCCATTCGTTGAAGCTGTGAGTGATTCTCTTTCCGCCGATCGTTATGCCTGCCGTTAAGCAATTTGCATTACCCGAGAAGCGTACAGTATACGTTCCTTCGGGCAAGGACAGCGTAGCCTTGCTTGCCAGGTCGACAACGTTTGCCTGCGCCGAGCCGTATTCGATTACGCCCGTAATCGTACTTGCGGCATCGACCGTAACGCTTAAACCTTCGGGATAGTCGCCGTTGAGGTTGTAGTAAACGTCGAGAGCAACGCCGCCCTCGCGCGCGATTAGCGTAGAATTGTTGATTACAACCGTTCCGCAGTTGTTGGACAAGGTGTAGTTGTAGCCTTGCTGCAAGTTGGTACCGTCAAGCGTTACGTTGTCGAGGGTCAAGTTGCAGTAGTTTTGAATAAGGAACTGCGCGCCCGAAGCCGTTTCGCTTACGGCGATTGTACCGTTTTTGATAGTTACGACGCTGCCTTTAAGCAGTTGCAACGCCTGCGTTTCGGTGTTCGTAGAACCTACGGGACGACCGGTCATTACGTACGTATTGCCGTTGAGGTCGAGTATGATATTCTTGTTTTCGACTTTAATTCCGTAGCCTTCCAACTTGTTGTTTGCCAGCGTACCCAACGTAATAGTTACCGCAGTATTGTTCGGGGCGGCGGCGATTGCGTCGGCAAGAGTTTCGTAAGCGGAATATTCGCCGTTTACGTTGAGAACTACTTTTATGCCTGCTTTAGCGTGAGAGCAGACCTCGCATACCACGCCGTGATCGCCGAATTCGCAATTTGTTTTTGCCGTGTCTTCGGCGGTACAGTTAGCGCATATTTTCCAGTGTTGAACTCCGTCGCTTTGGTATTTGGTACTGTTTGCAAAGTCGTGATTGCCCGTTGCGGGAATAACCGTACCTTGCGAAAGAACCTTGTTGCAGTCGGAGCATTTGCTGCCGTCGGTCAAACCCGTCGTCGCGCAGCCGGCAGCCGTTCCCGGAACGGTTACAGGAGTGTGGGCGGCGGTGTCCTTTACGTCGCAGCCCGTTACGGTACAGGTACGTTCGTGTTCGTTTGCGTTGTCCGCCGATGCCGTCCACGCGCCGTAATCGGCATTGTGTTCGTTGCGCGCGGTAGAACACGTCGCGCACGTTTGATAGTGCTTGCCCGTTGCGGCGTCTTTATTCCAGCTTTGTCCTGCGTAAACGTGTACGCCCGTAGCAGGAATAACTACTCCCGTGCTTACGGAAGAACAGTTCGCGCATTTTACGTTCATAGCTCCTGCCGTCGTACAGGTTGCCTGTTGCGTTACCGATACGTTTTCTTCGATAGTTTCGTCGTAGTCGTGTTCGCCTGTGGCAGGGATTTCAACTCCCGTACTTACGGAGGAGCAGTTTTTGCATTTAACGTCCATCGTTCCCGCAACGGCGCAAGTAGCCGCCTGCGTTACGGTTACGTTGGCAGTAATCGTTTCGTCGTAATCGTGAATTCCGGTTGCGGGGATTTCCACGTCGTCTTTGACGGATTCGCAATTTGCGCACTTGACGCTCATAGTACCCGCTTCCGAGCAAGTTGCCGCTTTTGTGATTGTTACGTTTTCTTCGATAGTTGCGTCGTAGTCGTGCTGTCCCGTAGCGTTTGTCGTAGTCTGCGCCGTAAACCAGTGCTTACATACGGGGCATTGTACGCCGTCGTTCAATCCCGTCGTTCCGCAGCCGGCAGCCGTGCCCGAAACGGGAGTTTTGCTGCAGTCCGCTTCGCTTAAATGAGCGTCGCAGCGAGAGCACGCGTGGTAATGCTTTTCGTTTGCGTACGTCCAGGCGGAGGAAGGATTGTGCCCGAGAGCCGAGCCTTCTACCGTTCTGTCTTCGGTTTCGGTACAGTTGTTACACGTATAGTGCTCAACTGCGTCCGTCGTACAGGTAGCGTCCGTTACGCTGCTAAGCGCAAAATCGTGTTTGCCCTTTTGGCAGTCGGTTTTGCACGCGGCAAACGTCAACGCGACCGTCGCTACCATCAAGATTGCCAATAAAATACGTACAACCTTTTTCATTATGTTTCTCCCCTTTAAATAATTTACAATAAAAAACTGCGTAAGGCGGTTTTTATGCCCTATCGCAGTTGAAATTCAATATTTATAATTACAGCGGTCAAAACAAGAGGGTCTACCCCCCTACTGTCAGATCATGACAAAATATACATTGCAAAACCGATTTAGAATAGCGCATACGCCAAATCCTCCGCAATATACATACAGCGCGCCGAACGCAAACTTTGCCTTTGTCGAGTTACTTAAATATTGTAGCACACCGAAAAATAAATTTCAAGAATAATCTTGAGAAAAACTGCAATATTTTTTTTTCTTTTATGCGTTAATTTTATTTGCGTAAGCGACGCTCGGACAAAAAGTTACATAAATGCCGCAGAATACGGATTGCATACTTTGCAACCGAGTAATACATACTACATTCAAAGGAGGAATATTATGAGCGAAACTAAGAAAAAGAAATCGTCTTACAGCGAAGAACGCGGCGATTTTTGGGTGGGAATAATCACCGTCGCCGTCGTTTTGGGACTGTTTATCTGGATGTTTGCAAGCATTGCAAGACATTCGAACGCGCTGTCCGCAATAGCTATGACGGGTAACTCCATGCGCGGAAACGAACAGATTTTTACCTGCGACGTCAATTCCGTAAAAATCAAAGAGGGAGACAAGGTCGTTTGGTCGGTAAACGGCGAGGTCGTAGAGGAAAACGAATACAAAAGCGACGAACCGTTGACGTTTAGCTACGTTCCGACGGAAACGGGAGAAAAGACCGTAACGGTACAGGTAGGCAAAAACCGCAGTTCCGTTTCGGTAAACGTGCTGCCGCCCGAACTTACGATAACGGCGAAGGACGTAACGGTAACGTACGGCGACGAACTGCCCGATCTTTGTTACGACTGCTGCGGATTCGTGGACGGCGACACGCAGGAAGGATTGAATTACTGCGCAAATTACGCGGTCAAAAACTGCGAGAACAATGAGGAAGCGACGACGCTTAACGTAGGCGTATATAAAATCGTGCCCGAGCAAACGTGCGATTACAAGGATTACAACGTAAATTACGTGTGCGGAACGCTTACGGTACTGCCCAAACGCATAAGCGTAAATAACAATTTTATAAAAACGTACGACCAAACCAACGTAATAGAAAAACCCGCGATCGTTCTTAGCGGAGTACGCGACGGAGACGAAGTAAAAGCGGTTTGCGACAGACTGTACTTCGAAAACAAAAACGCAGGCGCGCGCAAGAGCATTATGCTTTCCAACGTGGAACTGACAGGCAAAGACAGCGCTAACTACGTGCTTGAAAGCCAAATCTATGGCGCGATTAAACCGAGACGGATTACCATCGACGGACTTACCATAAAAGACAAAAATTACGACGGCACCACTCGCGCGCAAATCGACAAAATGGGAACGTTAAACGGAGTGCTTGACGGCGACGTCGTTGCAATAGGCGGAATAGATATGAATTTTGCCGAAGCCGACGTGGGCGAACAGGAGGTTGTCATCAACAACGTAACGCTTGTGGGCGTAGACAAGGACAACTACATCGTAAGCGACGTAAAAATAGACAACGCCAACATTACGACGACTATATGGAACAAGCTGTTTACAACCGACCCCGTAGTAGGACTGGGCGCGTAAAGCAAAAGCTGCTTTGTTGGGGCGAAACCGCGTATGGACTGCCCGAAACGGACGTATACGCCCAAAAGTGCGCACTTGAACATACGAACAGTCGTTGCAAATACGGCAATACTACGGTAATATTTGCAGTATGCGCGGTTCGGGCGGAACGTACTTCGCAATCGGCGATAAAAACGGCAACGGGACGCATAAAACAAAAAGCGGCAATGTCTGCCGCTTTTTGTAATTATTTGTCGTTTTTTTAGATTTGCTTGCGATTTCTTGTCGCTTTTTGTCGAAAATTTTCCGTTGTTGTATTTTTTTGTAGATTATTGTAGATTTTTATAATTATTTACGGAATTTCGTCGGAATTACTTGCGCTTGCCGTAGGGGTTGGAAAAACGCGGACTGTTGATAACTTCGCCCAGCACTATGGCGCGTTCCAACTCGGAAAAGTCGGTTTTTGCAGAATGGTCGGGTTCGTCGCAATATGCTTCGTCGTGTTCGAGATACCTTGCCCCGTCCAAATCTTCGCAGCCTTCGTCGTACGTCTGCCCGAGCGAGCCGACAATGGGCGCGTATTTTTCCGCGACGCCTACGTGCGTGTGAGAGGAGTCGCTTTTAGCTTTGCGTTCGGCAAGCTCGGCGCGTTTTTTGTTGAGGTAGTCGCGCTGACGCTGCGTACGTCCGTTGCCGTCTGTAAACGGGTTGGACGAATTCTGTTCGTAAGAGGAGTCGTCGGGACGCGAGCTTTTGTAGGAAGTTATCGCTTTGCGCGCGACAACGGTAATCACGACGATTATGACAAGAAGAATCGCCGCTAAAAATATGAACGGATTGAACGCATCTTCGAATAACAGTAAATTTAACATTTGATAACCTCTTTTTGTTACGGCGAAACGCCGCAAGCAGTCCAAACGTCGCAAGTAAAACCAAGAACTATTACCTGCAACCGACTAGTCCGTTAAAGTACACGCTTGACAATCGGAGGAGGGCGTTCCGTTTACGCCCTGTTGGAAGCGTAACGCAACGCCACATTTGCAGAGGGGCGAAACCGAGAACTAATCCTCTACTAACTAGTCTATTAAAGTCAACCTTGTTCTAAGCGGAGCGAGGGTGTTCCGTTTACGAACATTTGGACTGAGCGGAGCGAGGGAAACCGAGAGTAAACGGAATACCCGAGCGACACAGTCTATTAAAGTTCAACCTTATTTCTAACCCGAGCGAGGGGTGTCGAATTGTGAACATTTGCAGATTGCGAAGCAATCGAAACCGAGAACAATTCGACACCCCGAGCTCCTATTTCTTTCCGCCTTTTCCGCTCGAACCTTCGCTGCCGTTGCCGCTTATTGCGTTGCGCATAGAAGTGTCCGCCTGAATGTTCTGCATTTGGTAGTAGTCCATAATGCCCAGTCTGCCGTTGCGGAACGCTTCCGCCATTGCCTTAGGCACTTCCGCTTCCGCTTCGACAACCTTTGCGCGCATTTCCTGAGTGTGCGCTTTCATTTCCTGTTCCGTAGCGATTGCCATTGCGCGGCGTTCTTCGGCGTTTGCTTGCGCGATGCGTTTGTCCGCTTCCGCCTGATCCATCTGCAACTGCGCGCCGATATTGCGGCCTACGTCTACGTCGGCGATATCTATCGACAGAATTTCAAACGCGGTACCAGCGTCGAGACCTTTCTTTAAAACGGTTTTGGAAATAAGGTCGGGGTTTTCCAAAACTTCCTTGTGCTGTTCGGACGAACCGACGGTAGTTACGATACCTTCGCCTACGCGCGCGATAATCGTTTCTTCGCCCGCGCCGCCGATAAGACGGCTGATGTTAGCTCTTACGGTTACTCTCGCTTTTACGCGGAGTTCGATACCGTTCTTCGCTATTGCGGAGATTACGGGGGTTTCGATTACTTTGGGGTTTACCGATACTTTGACGGCGTTTAAAACGTCGCGTCCCGCAAGGTCGATTGCTTTAGCTTCCTGCAAGGACAAATCGATATTTGCGCTGTGCGCCGATATCAACGCGTTTACTACGTTGCTGACGTTGCCGCCCGCCATTATGTGCGATTCGAGCTCGGTGATGTCGATATTAAGACCGGCTTTTCTTGCGCGGATGTAAACGTCTACAAGCATTTTATACTTGATGCGGCGCATCTTCATACCTATAAGACGCGACATAGATACGTGCGCTTTGCTTACCAACGCTATAAAGTAAGTGCCTATCGGCAGGAATATCAGTATCAGAAGCAGCAACGCCGCTACCACGATTAGAACTATCGCCCATGCGGGCAATACCGATTCCGAAGCAAATGCAAGCAACATATTCATTTAATTGTTCCTCCTAAAAAGTTTGAAATTTATTTTTCGAATTTATTTAAAATTATTTGACGACTACGCGCTGACCCTCGACCTGCAACACGGTGACGGACGCGCCTTCTTCGACGAATCCGTCGCGCGCGACCACGTCCACCACTTCGCCGTCGAAATCGGCTTTGCCGCTGGGGCGAAGCAAAGTGATTGCTTTGCCCGTTTTGCCGATAAGATAATCGTAGTTTTTGGTGCCTTCCGTTTTATCTTCGGGGACCGCCGTGCCTACGTCGAATATCGCCGTTTTGCCCAACTTGCTTTTTCGGATAAGCTGACTTGCTACGACGAACATTACGATAAACAGTATCAACGCGATAAGTACCATATAAAGCAGCATATACAAATCGCCGCCGCATACCATACGCACGATTATTCCCGCTACGACGAGTATGCTTCCCGCTATCCCGAAAAACCCGAAACCGGGAATACACATTTCTATCGCGCAGAAAATTATACCTAACGCAAACAGTACGATGGTCCATTCGTTCATTTCGGTGAACAGACGGGCAAAACTGCTGTCTGCAAAATCGCTAAACATTAAGAATGATGATATGTTCATATGAGACTCCGTATTGTTACGATACGTTATTTACGCGCAATTACGCTATTCCGCATCCGCATAGGGTTGCAGCAAACCTACCGTGCCGTCCTTTCTGCGATATACCGCCTCGACGTTGCCCGTATCGACGTTGACGAACAGATAGAAATCGTGATCGACCATATCGAGGTTTTCCGCCGCTTCGAGCGCAGTCATTTCCTCTATTTCGAACTTTTTGACTTTTGCAATCTCGACGGGAGTTTCCTCCACGTCGGACACGAAAGCGTATTCGGCGGGACGCTCGGGCATCTTGTGCGACTTATTGAGTTTGTCGCGGTGTTTGATTATCTGACGCTCGATTTTGGGCAGACACGAATCGATATTGTAGTACATTGTATCGCCGATTACCTCCGAGCGGATGTGCGCGCCGTGATAATTTATGGAAAGCTCCATTTTACACTGTCTGCCCATATCCGTAAGCACTATTTTGCAAGGCGTGTTTCCGTCGGGGAAATACTTGTCAAGCTTATCGGTCTTGGCAGTCAAAATTTGTTCGAGTCTGTCGGACATACGGTAATTCTTCGCTACGATATCCAGTTTCATAGTAACCTCCCATAATAATTGTAAACGTTAAGACGAATAATCCGCTAAGACAGATTATTGCCTGTATATATTATACCATATAATATCGACTATTTCAATACATTTTATTTTATAAAGATATTAACATTTTTTTAGATAACGCGCAACGCGTACGCTAAAACGTTTACGGCTGTTGCCGGAAATAAAAAATGCCGCAAGCGGCAATTTAAAACAACGTCCGTTCAAAATACTTCGACGGACGCTAAGACGGGCGCCGCATTTTCGTAAATGCGGCGCCCGATATGTTTTTCGGTTTTATCCAACGGAAAAATCAATATTTATTTGATGAACAAAAGTTTTCCGTCCTTGTTGGCGGCATAAATCACGTCGCCTTTTTTTATTTCTCCCGTTAACAGCTTCTCGGCAAGAACGTCCTCCACTTCGCGTTGAATTACGCGTTTGAGCGGACGCGCGCCGTAAGACTTGTCGTAACCCGATTGCGCAAGCAGTTTGATCGACTGTTCCGTAAAACGCAAGTCGATAACCCCTTTTAAACGCTTGTGCAAACCGTAACATAAAAGTTCCGCTATCTTTTCCGCCTCCGATTCGCTCAGATAATCGAATACGACCACCTCGTCCACGCGGTTTAGAAACTCCGGCTTGAAGAATTTTTTGAGAGCGCGCTCGATGCCGTCGCGCATAGCGGCGTACTCGTTGCGACTGCCGAAACCGAACCCGACGCCCGCATTTGCGTCCGTCACCCCGATATTGCTCGTCATAATAATTACGGTATTGCGGAAATCCACCGTTTTGCCGTGAGAATCGGTCAGTCTGCCTTCGTCGAGAATTTGCAGCAGCAAATTGAACACGTCGGGGTGAGCTTTTTCTATTTCGTCGAACAGCACCACGCTGTACGGTTTTCTTTGAACCTTTTCCGTAAGATAACCGCTTTCGTCGTAACCGACGTAACCGGGAGGCGCGCCTATAAGTTTTGCCGTCGATTGCTTATCCATATATTCCGACATATCTATGCGGATAACTTCGCTGTCCGTTCCGAACAGACACTCGGCAAGAGCTTTGGCAAGCTCCGTTTTTCCTACGCCTGTGGGACCTACGAAAATAAAACTGCCGACGGGCTTGTTGGGGTCTTTGAGACCTGCGCGTTGACGGCGGACTGCTCGGGCGACGACTTTCACCGCCTCGCTTTGACCTATTACGCGCTTTGCAAGCTCGTCCTCTAAATGCACCAACTTGTCTTTTTCCTCGCGCGAAAGCTCTGCAACGGGGACGCCCGTCATTTGCGAAACGACCGAACGCACGTCGTTTGCGGTAAGTTCGCAACGGTATTCCTCCAACTGCATTTTATACTCGCCCTGAATATGCTCGTATTCGAAATGCAGCTCGTTGTAGCGTTTGCGTAAAGCGTTTATCTGTTCCAGATCCTGCGCGGACGTAGAATTGATTCTGCGCTTTAAACCTTTGAGCTCGTTAGCAAGCTCCACCAAACGCGGAGGGACTGCGTAAGCGGAAATTTTTAGTTTACTGCACGCTTCGTCGATGATATCGAACGCCTTGTCGGGCAGAAAACGATCCGTAACGTACCTAACGGAAAGCTGCACAGCAGTTTCTATCGCTTCGTCCGTAATAGTAACGCCGTGATGTTTTTCGTATTTGGACTTGACGCCCTTGACTATAGCTATCGCCGTTTCGGCGGTAGGCTCGTCCACCGTAATAGGTTGGAAACGGCGTTCCAACGCGGGGTCCTTTTCGATGTACTGTCGGTATTCGCGCGTAGTGGTAGCGCCTATTATGCGCAATTCGCCGCGCGCAAGAGCGGGCTTTAATATTTCCGCAGCGTCCAGCGTTCCGTCAGAAGTTCCGCCTGCGCCCACCATATTGTGAATTTCGTCTATAAAAAGAATTACGTCGCCGTCCTCGACCACCTTGCTTACAAGATTAGACAGCCTTTCTTCGAAATCGCCCCTGTAACGGGTTCCCGCGACCATACCCGCAAGATCTATTTCTATAAGACGCTTTCCCTGCAGCTCTGTGGGAACGTGTCCCTGCGCAATGAAAGAGGCAAGTCCTTCCACTACCGCAGTTTTTCCTACGCCCGCTTCCCCTACGAGTACGGGGTTGTTTTTGGAACGGCGCGTAAGAGTTTGTATAACGCGTTCTATTTCCGTATCCCTTCCTATAACGGGATCGAAGCCTCCCATAGCGGCTTTTTCAGTAAGATCGACTCCGTACGGCAAAGCATTGGGATTGGCGCTCGGTACGTTTCGGGAAGTATACGCGAGCGCGGGTTCTTCGCTTTGACCCTGTTTGCCGCCTATATTAAGCAACTTGTCGCGATTGGGTATGTCCGCGAGAATATTCAGAAACAGTTCTTCTGCCGTCCTGCCGTTTTCTTTGAGAAGATACGTTATCTTGTCGTAAGCGTACGTATTCGTCATCGATAAAAGCGCTATAAGCATATGCACGCAATTAACGTCCGCCTCGCCCAGTTCCGTAGCGATAAGAGCGGCGCGCGAATTGAGATGGGTTATTTCCTGCGATTCGCGCAACATGCCGCCTCTGCCTCTTTCCTTAGGTTCGAGATTGCGGACGGTCAAACCGAAATCCGTCAGATAACCTTTCGCTTCATTGTTTACGCTTGCCAAACCGAACAAAACGTGCTGCGATTCTAAATACGGGACCTGTTTGCTGCGCGCGAACATCTCCGCAAATTCGTATACTGATTGTAGCGTTTCCGATTGCATTGAACACCTTCCTGCGGACTTTTTGAACAATATATATTATTGTATCAAATAATGCGGAGTTTTTCAACAAAATCGTAACATTTTAACTTTACGTCGTTTTTAATTTTCGGCGCCGCGCAAAATTTTACGCTTTAAACGCAACGCTCCTCCCAAACGGGACAGCTCCCGAGCAAGTGTAGGCACCAAAGACAACGCTATCGCAACCAAGTACATATACGCGGGCATGGACGTCAATCCGAATACGCTTTGAAGCGCGGGAACAAACGCAACCGCCGCAACGAGAATAACGGACACGACGAAACTTACCGCCATAAAAGGAGTTATGCCTCCTTTGAATATGCCCGAACGACTGCGCATTTCCAACACGTAAAACAACTGCGAAACGGACAGTATCAAATACGCCATAGTGCACGCTACGGAGTAATCGGCGCGGTTGCCCAAAGCAAAACCGATTAAAGTAGCCGCCGCGAACAAAATTCCGCCTATCGCCACGCGCCTTCCGCCTCCGTCGCTGAAAAACGTTTCGTCTTTCCGTTTGGGAGGACGTTTCATTACGTCGTCTTCCTGTTTGTAGATACCCAACGCCAGACCGGGCAATCCGTCGGTTACGAGATTTATCCACAACAACTGCATGGCGGACAACGGCGACACGTCCCAGATAAGCAAGGCGAAAAATACAGATAACACTTCGCCTATATTGCAGGTTAACAAATAGGTAACCGATTTTTTGATATTCTCGTATACGCTGCGTCCCAACGATACCGCGTCGACAATCGTAGCGAAGTTGTCGTCCGTCAAAATAATATCCGACGCGTCCTTAGCGACTTCCGTTCCGCTGCCCATAGCGCATCCTATATCCGCGTTTTTCAATGCGGGAGCGTCGTTTACTCCGTCTCCCGTCATCGCCACGACCGCCCCTTTCTGCTGCCACGCAGACACAATACGAAGTTTATCCGAAGGTGTTACGCGCGCGTAAACCGCAATGTCCGACACCTTGCTTTTTAACGTTTCGTCGTCCCAGCTTGCCAACGTTTCGCCGTCAACGGCAATATCGCCGTCTTCCATAATGCCTATGTTTTTTGCGATTTCTCTCGCCGTTTCCACGTTGTCGCCCGTTATCATTACCGGACGTATACCTGCGCTTTTGCATGTTGCGACCGCTTGCAAGGCTTCGGGACGGGGCGGGTCGGAAATGGTAAACAGCGCCGATATGCGCAAATTGTTTTCCAATGCATGCGTGCGCGGAAAATTATGCTGCGTTTTAGATACGGCAAGCGCCAAAACGCGCAATCCCTTTTGCGTGTAAACGTGATACTGTTTTTCGAACAGCGCGTAGTTGTCGGCGTTTTTCATAGATTCGAGACTGCCTTTGGTAACCGTATAATACTCGCCGTTAACTTTAACCGCCACCGTCATAAGTTTACGCGAGCTGTCGAAGGGTATTTCATAGAGTCTGACCGCTTTTTCGGTAACGTCGGTAACGGAAGCGACTGCAATCTCGGTAGGATCTCCCAGCCAAACGTTATCGCCGTTCTTCACCGCGTCGCAGCACCAGCAATACGCTTGAAGCAGAAAATCCTTCCTATCCAAATTGGCGGAACTTACATATCTTTTA
This sequence comes from Corallococcus sp., assembly GCA_023667435.1. Classification (GTDB taxonomy): domain Bacteria; phylum Bacillota; class Clostridia; order Christensenellales; family CAG-314; genus Fimimonas. The sequence continues at coordinate 14,468 of JAMPAB010000002.1, forward strand.
CCGTCGAAAACACCCGTAAGCGTCATTTTGTTCTGAGTAAGCGTTCCCGTTTTGTCCGAGCATATCACAGTCGCGCTTCCCAGCGCTTCTACTGCGGTAAGACGTTTGACTACGGCGTTTTTGCTTGCCATTTTTTCTATTCCCTTTGCAAGCACTACGGTAACTACCGCAGGCAGTCCTTCGGGGATTGCCGCAACCGCCAACGAAACGGACGTAAGCAAGACGTTGACGAATACCGACGTCAACGTATCCCCGTAAGACATACGCTCTATGCCCTTGACAAACCCTATGATTAACACCGCCAAACACACCGAAAGACAGACTATTCCTATAACTTTAGACAGTTGCTTAAGCTTCTGCTGCAACGGCGTCAGCGCGTCTCGAACGTTGGCAAGCATACCGGCAATTTTGCCCAGTTCGGTATCTTTGCCCGTCGCGGTCACTCTTGCAAAACTGCGTCCTTTCGTCACAAGACTGCCGCTGTAAATTACGCCGTCGTCCTTTTTGCGTTTACTTTTTGCGATCTGCTTTTCGACGGGAACGCTTTCTCCCGTCAGCGCCGATTGATTGACGAAAAGTCCCTCCGAAAAAATCAGTTCGCAATCGGCCGTTACAACGTCTCCCGCTTCGAACGCGCAAACGTCTCCGACGACCACGTTGCTGCTATCTATCAACGATATCGTGCCGTCGCGGCATACTCTCGTTTTCGGGGACGTCAAACGTTTAAGCGCTTCGAGAGATTTTTCGGCGCGGTACTCCTGCACAGTTCCCAAAACGGCGTTGGCAATAACGATCAATACGATAATTATCGGTTCCAACAGGTCGGATTTTTCTCCCGTATACAATGCCATCGCAAACGATATCGCTGCGGCGACTAACAGTATGATAATCATCAAATCGCAAAATTGCCCCGCAAACTTACGCAGAAAACCGCGTTTGCGCTTTTCCTCCGTAACGTTATAACCGTACTCGGCAAGCCTCGCTTCCGCTTCCGCGCCGCTTAATCCCTTCTTTACAATATCGTCGGTATTTATCACGCTATACGCCTCTTTACACAATACTTCCGTTTATTATATGTACAAGCATCGCTAATTAGACGCGCGCCTTTAATTGCGTATATTCGAATATGTTCAAGTATACATTTTATGTAAGTTTTCAGCTCCGAAATACGCGGCGACAGCGATTTTATAAAAGTCATGCTAAAAAACGACATCTTCGGGAATTTTGCATATTCCGCATTAACCGTACGTCTGCCTTACGACGTTTAGGCGCAGAATATATCGCAAAGTTGCAGGTAAAACTTTATACGGCAAAGAAAAGCGCGGCTGTAAAACAAACGCTTTACAGCCGCGACTTCGATACTCGTTATTTACTTAATTTTGCATTTCCGCTTTGCGTTCTTCGTACTGACGCGCTTTGTATCTGAATTGTTTTCTGTAATCGCGTATCGCAAACGGCAAATACACCAATACGGCTAAAATTTCCGCGAAAGGATAGCAATACCAAATGCCGTTCATCTGCCACAAATAATTAAACAGCACTGCCGAAGGAATGAGGAAAATGAGCTGGCGCGACAAACTCATAAGCAGGCTCGACACGGGACAGTTTATCGATTGCAGCATATTTATAAGCAATATACTGAATGCCGCAGGAATAAAAGCTATGCTTATACACCGAAACGCGTGCGCGCCCTCTTGGACGAAAACGGCGTTCAACGCGTCCAACTCCTCCTGCGTCTGTCCTGCAGACGGTTGTTTGCTTTCGAATATCGACATAAGCGCTTCGGGACAAAGTTGAAAAAGCAGCGTGCCTACCGTCATCACGCCCAAAGCGATAAACAATGCCAGTTTAAAAGTATCGTTAAAACGTTTCTTTTCGTTTGCTCCGTAATTGTAGCTTAATATCGGCATAGTGCCTTGCATCAGTCCGAATACGGGCATAAACACAAACGACTGCACTTTAAAATACGAGGAAAGCACGTTGATTCCGTTGTCGTAGTCGCGCAGCATAATATTCATTATTATCGTGATTACCGAACCCATTGCGTTCATAATAAGCGCAGGCGCGCCGATTTTGGCTATACGCAAAAAATAATGTTTGCTAGGCTTAAATCTTCTAAGACTTATCGACACGTCCTGTTTTTTAGCGAAAAAGACGATTAAATCTATCGCGGCGGCGGCCCACTGACCTATGACGGTTGCTAAAATAGCGCCCAATACGCCCCATTTAAACGCCATGATAAACAGCGCGTCCAACGCTATATTGGTAAGCGCGCCGACAAGTTGAGTTATCATAGGAATCTTCATATTGCCCGTAGCTTGCAGTATGCGGGCAAGCGTTATGTCGATGACCACTCCTCCGCTTAAAGCCATATATACCGTCAGATACAACGCGCCCTGATTGATTACGTAATCGATGTCTGTAGCGTTCTTCTCGTTGACAAACGCGCTTACAAACGGTTTGGACACGGTAAATGCAAGAATAAGCATCACTGCCCACGCGCAAAAAGCCATAATAAGCGCGGTTTTGGCGCATTTGTCGGCGTTTTCCTTGTTGCCCTCGCCCAATTTTCTTGCTATGTAAGCGTTTGATCCTACGCCTATTCCGATTGCTACGGCAACCACAAGCATAGTCATAGGCATTACTATGCTGACCGCGCTGAACGAATCTTTACCGAGATTGCTGCCCGCGTATCCCGCAATCTCGTAATTCATTCCCGTCAAAAACACCGAATCCACGATGTTGTACAACGCCTGCACCAACATCGAAAAGATAGCCGGCAAGCTCATAGAGAGCAACAGCTTTCCTATCTTCGTATTGCGCATTTTGTCCGACTGCAACGCTTCGCGCGTTTCTTCGGATTGTATATTTATATCTTTGTCTTCTGTCAAAATCCGTCGTCTCCTTCATAAGAAACGGTTGCCCGATACGGCAACCGTCGATAATTATATCATATGTTAACGCATAGGACAACAAAATCGTCGGGTATACCGATTAATTATTGACGCCGCGCAACGTCTTATTTACGTATTTGCAGAAAGTAATCTCGTAACCGTTATCCGTTATCGGTTCGGAACGACTCGCCTGTTCGAAGGAATCGTCTGCGTCCAAGTTTGGATAAAACAATTCTGCTCCGCCGTCTGCATTTACCTTCGTAACATACACTTCGTCGCACCTGTACAGCAATAGCCTGTAAACGCTTGCTCCGCCTATTACGAAAACGTCGTCGGTGTCATATTGCGACAAAACTTCGTCAAGCTCCTCCAAACAGGCGACGGAAACCGTACCGTCGTGTTTTTTTCCGTCGGAATCCAGCACGATATTGACGCGGTCGGGCAGAGCGCCGTTCGGGAAGCTGTAAAAAGTATTCGCTCCCATTACGACCACCTTGCCGACAGTCGTTTCGCGGAAAAACTGCATATCTTTTTTTAAACGGAACAGCAAGCCGTTGTTTTTGCCTATTCCCCATTTGCTGTCCGCCACTACAATCTGTTTCATAATTACGTCTCGGTTTCTCGCGCAAATATGCCGAAGCATTTATCTGCGCGCTCTGATAAAATATTGCGTATTGAGATATTTTTGCGATTGCGTTCTAAATCGCGACTTCGAATTTTTCGTTAAACGGTTCGTATTCGTAATCGACAAGCCGTACGTCCTCTACGGTAAATTCGTAAAAATCCGTAACGTTCGGATTTATGAAAAATTTGGGCGCGGGATGCATTGTCCCTTGCAGCATCCGCTCTACTTGCGCGACGTGCCTGTCGTAAATATGCGCGTCTGCAATTACGTGAACAAGCTCGCCGACTTTGAGATGCGACACTTGCGCTAGCATATGCGTCAATACGGCGTACTGAACCACGTTCCAGTTGTTTGCAACCGCCATATCGTTGGAACGTTGATTGAGTATAGCGTTCAATTTACCGTCGGTAACGTTAAACGTGACGGAATACGCGCAGGGATACAAATTCATTTCCGACAGATCCTGATGGACGTAAATGTTTGTAATTATGCGGCGGCTAGCGGGATTATGCTTCAAGTCGTACAACACGCGATCGACTTGGTCAAACATACCTTCTTTATAGCGGTGCTTTACGCCCAACTGATACCCGTACGCCTTACCGATACTGCCTGTTTCGTCCGCCCAACTGTCCCATATATGCGATTTTAAATCGCGTATATTATTGCTCTTCTTTTGCCATATCCACAGCAATTCGTCCACCGCCGACTTAAACGCGGTGCGCCTGAGAGTAATTACGGGAAATTCTTCGGCAAGATTGTATCTGTTGACAATGCAGAATCTTTTGACGGTATGCGCGGGCGTTCCGTCCGCCCAACGGGGACGCACTGCCGCTTCCTCGTCGGAAAAACCGTTATCTATAATTTCCCTCATATTGCGTATAAAAATCTCATCCGCTTTACTCATCAGCTTTTTCCTCCGAATACTCTTTCAGTTTAACAAAATACGGCTTCGCCGTCAAATAAATAGGACGGACAAAACCGTTTTCGGTATAATTTTTTACTGTCTTTCAACTTTCGGCGAAACGCTGGCGTCGGGATAAATCTTGCCTGCCTCCTCTTGCAAATACGCGACAACGTCCCTTTCGGTCAATTTCGTATCGTAACAGATAGAGACGTCGAATATAAAGTTAAGCTTGCGCAAGCTCTTGACTACGCGGAAATCGTGAATATCGAAGCGCTCGTCCAACCTTTTTACGATCGACCGCATTTCCGCTTTGTATGCGTCCGTTTCGGGGTCGTTCGCCGCAACTGGATCCATATGAATAACCAGCCGTATATCGGTATTCTCCTCGAAGTCGCGCTCTATTCCGTCAATGAGATCGTGACATTCCGTCACGGACTTGTCCGCGTCCACCTCTACGTGTACGCTGGCGTAATAACGGTTCGGACCGTAATTGTGAATATTTAAATCGTGAACCCCCAGCACTCCGTCGAATTTTTTTATGCGTTCCGTCACGCTGTTCGCCAATTCCGCGTTCGCGCCCTCGCCCATAAGATGATTTGCCGTTTCTTTCAGCAGTTTTATTCCGTTTACCGCAATGAATACCGCAACCGCAACGCCTGCAAAACCGTCCGCGTCGAACTTTACGAAATATGACGCGACTACGGAAATCAAAACCGCAGCGGTTGCGCAGACGTCCGAAGCGCTGTCCAGCGCCGACGCTTTTAACAAATCGTAATCGTAACGTTTGGCGAGCTTGCGGTTAAAAAAGAACATCCCCAGCTTTACCGCCATAGATACGGCAAGGATAATTACCGTTGCCGCATTTAACGAAGGGGCGTCGTAGTTTCCGAAAAAAACGTCTATTATTTTTTTAACGCTTTCGACGAAAAGCTCGAGCGCAACGAAAATTATCGCGCACGCGACTGCGGTACCCGCAACGTATTCGGCCCTTCGGTGTCCGTATGGGTGTTCTTTGTCGGCGGGGCTGCTTGCAACCTTTATGCCGACGAGCATTACCGCATTGCTGCCGCAATCTCCCAAATTGTTGATACCGTCGGCAAATACCGAAACCAGTCCGAACAAAATGCCCGCGACTATTTTCGATACGGCGAGCAATAAGTTTAACGTAATGCACGTCACTGACGACAGCTTTCCCACCCTGTCTCTTACGGCAAGACTGTTGACGTCGAAGCGTCCTTTCACAAAAATTTTAAGTAACAAATCCGTCATAAACGTTATTTTACGCCGAAGCCGTAAAAGTTGTCAACGCATTGAATTATTTTGCTTTTTGCCTGTCGCGTCCTGCGCAAACGTTGCGGCGACAGCCTGTATAACTTCGTCGGCGTTTTCTCCTTCCGCATAGGCGCGAACCTTTTGTTCCGTTCCGCTTTTTCTCAACACTATACGGCAATTCGGATATAACGCGCCGATACGCGACGTTGCCGCCGACAGACTTTCCGCGCAGGACAGTTTGACGTTAGAGGGGGTAAGCGGAATATTCAACACGGAACAAGGCGTTTCCTCGCACTCCTCAGTGTAATCCAAAATACTTCCGCGTTCCGTAAAAATTTTACTTACGAACAGCGCGTTAATAACGGCATCGGAGCTTGTAGCTACGTCGCACAGCAAATAATGTCCGCTCTCCTCTCCGCCGAAATTAAGTCCGTATTTAACCATACTGCCAAATACGTTCGTATCTCCGACGTCGCTTCTTATCAATTCTATTCCGATTTTCGACAAGCTCCGTTCCACTCCGCCGTTAGTGAGAATCGTACCGCATACGGCGTTCTTAAGCAATTTTCCTTCTTCCTTCAGATACTTCGCTATCGCGTAAAATACTCTGCCGTTGGAAACCGCCCTATCCTCTTCGAACACCGCAAGTCTGTCTGCGTCGCCGTCGAAGGCAAATCCCAGACGAAACTTTTTCTGACGCATTTTGCTTTCCAAAAATTCGGGATGCGTCGCGCCGCAGTCCACGTTTATTTTGTCGCCGACATACCGATTGCAAAAGGACGTAACGACTGCTCCCGCTTTGGCGAACGCAAGAGGTGCGACTTTGTAAGCGGCGCCGTAACAGCAATCCAGAGCAACTTTGAGATTATTCAAATTCACCTTACTTTCGCGCAGTATATCTTCGCAATATATATTGTCGATATCGTAAAATACGGGCTCGAAAATTTTACCCGACGGAAGGTCTTCCTCTTTAAGATTATTCATCATCCTCGTCACTACCGCCTGCTTCGACCGACACATTTTAACGCCGTATCTGTCGAAGACTTTAAGACCGTTGTCACAGGGAGGATTGTGACTTGCCGTAATCATAACGCCGTAATCTCCGCCCAGTTTTCTTACGAAATGTCCCACCGCGTTAGTAGGCAGCACGCCCAGATTGATTACGTTGCCGCCGCCCGCGTACACTCCTTTTGCCAATGCGGAGAATAAATTTTCTCCCGATACGCGCGTATCGCGCGCAATCACCACGATGGGACAATCGCTTAAAAGCGCCAGACTTTTACCTAACAAAAAAGCAGTACCGTCGTTTAAGGTACTGCCATACGCGCCGCGTATTCCGTCCGTACCAAATAAGTTCATAATAACCTCCCTAAGTTGTTTTTCCTTCTTTGGTACGAAAATTATCGATTTTTATTTCCGCGACGCCGCGTAAACAGAAGCGTACGCGCCTGCTTTCGCTCCGTCCGAACAAGCGGTAACGATTTGTTTTAAACTGCCTGAGGTGACGTCCCCTGCCGCAAACAGTCCCTTGACGCTCGAGCAGCCCTTTTCGTCCACCTTTATGTAACCGTTTACTGTTTCCACTCCGTCAATGCGGATAAACTCCGTAGACGGACTCGACCCCACCGCAACGAACACTCCCGAAACGGACAGCTTCCGCGTTTCGCCGTCAAGCGCGACTGTCATTCCCGTAACGGCAGAGTCTCCCAGTATTTCGGTGACGACGGAATTGTGCAGAACTGAAACGTTTGCTCTGCTTTGCAAATCGGCGACTTCTCTTTCCTCTCCGTCCAAACTGTTAAAAGGGGACAAAACGTACACCTTTTCGCACAAATCGGCAAGATACAGCGCTTCGCGAACGGCGTGTTCTCCGCCGCCGACGACCGCGACGGCAGCGCCCTTAAAGAAATTACCGTCGCACGTTGCGCAGCAACTTACGCCTTTGCCCACGTACGCGTCCTCTATGCCCAACTTGTTGCGCGTAGTACCCGTAGCGACGACAACCGACGGAAATTCATATTTTTCTTTGCCTGCGGCGACGACGAAATTGCCGACTTCGTTTTGCGTGAGAGAAACGACCTTTTGCCTGATTACGTTGCTAAGTCCCAGTTCTTTTGCCTGTTTCGAAATATTCGACGCAAGCTGCCACCCTTCGACGGAAACGTACGACGGATAGTTTTCTATTTTTCCCAAATTAGCGACGTACCCGCCCATACCGAACTGCTCGAACAAAGTTACTTCGGCATTGGAGCGCAACGCGTATATTGCCGCAGTAAGGCCCGCGACTCCGCCTCCTATTATTGCTATTTTTTTCATATTGTTTGTCAAATCCTTTTATCTTAATGCTCGATACGGCAAGCTGCCGCAAAGTGATTATTACGCTTTGCCGATTTTAATTTACGGACGATGCCCGTTTTCGGACTGCGTTTGAATATATTATATATCCGTACATTACGCATAACTTGTAAAATTATGCTTTATTTGCGACACTATTGACGCAAAATACGGCGTTTACGCCCGAAACGTCTCCGATTAAATTACCGCGACGTAAGAAACGACGCGGTAAAAGTAACGACGGTAAAACGCAAACGGACTAAGCCTCTGCCTGTATATAATCGTAAGTGACTTCGGAACTTTCGTTTCCTTCCACTACGGAAAGTATGCTGCCCTCGTGAAGAACCCTGCCTGCGATTGCGTCTGCGTTGTACGCCTTCGAACCGTAGCTGTTAGTCGCCTGATCTGCGCAGATATGCACTTTGGTAACCGTATTGCCTGTAGCTCTCGCAGATATTCCGTCCGTCGATACCAACGTTCCCACTATACCGCCGATATCGCGGTAACCTTTAATAGAAGCGTTGCTTACCGAACAGCCCGTAACGGAACTCGCCGCCAGATATCCTGCGATTCCTCAGACTTTGTCTCCGTTATCGTATTCGCTGCCGCTTGCATTGGGAACGCAAACCATTTCCAGTCCGTCGACAACGCAATCGGTAATATTTCCGTAGGCATATCCTACTATACCGCCTGCCCAGTGATTAGCTTTGACGACGGCATTCTTAACCGTAATGTTCTGAAACGATGTAGAAGCGGTCATTCCCGCCACAACGCCGACGTTTTCGATACCGACGACGTTTGCGCCGTCAATCGTAAAGTCGCGCAAAACAGCTTTACATTGCCATTGATTGCCGAATAATCCTACGTAAATTCCGCCGTTGACGTTGAGATTGCGTATCGTGTGACTGTGTCCGTCGAACGTTCCCCGAAAACCGTTAATCGGCGTCCATTCGTTGTTGGCAAAATCGATATCGCATCCCATGTTTACCGTCTTGCCCGAGTAGCTGTTGCCGCCGTTTACGCTGTCGCGGAAACGGGCGAACTGCGCGTAAGTGCTTACGTAGTACGTATTGCATACGTTGCAATATAACGTTTCTTCGTCGTAATACTGCGCGTGCGTAGGCGCGATCGAAACGTTGGATAACTCGGCGTTAGATCCGATTGCGTAATTTTTGCCGCAGTTCTTACAATGTCTGTGCGCTACTATACCCGTAGAGTGACTTGTAGTTGCGCTTTCGTTTATTACTTCAAAATCGTGTCCGCCCAACACTACCGTATCGTTACGGGAAATCTCTTTGCCGCTCAGATCGTAATACTTTTCGCAAACGCTGCAGTAATCGTACGCAATGTTGCCGTCGCTTACGCAGGAAGCTTCGTGTTCGGGATACCTCGTAAAGGAATGCGACGCTATAATATACACCTGCTGATTGAAAATCTCGTTGCCCTGCAAATCGAAATTTTTACCGCATTCGATACAATGTCTGTGGTCTATATTGCCGTTTTCGAAACAAGTAGCTTCTTGCGCGTGAATCAGTGAAAGCGAGTGACCTGCGGGAATTACAGTCGACGCTTTCGTTATTTCCTCGTCGTCGAAATTAAAAACCTTGTCGCAAACCAAGCAACATCTGTGAGCGATATTGCCGTCGCTCAGACACGTAGCTTCTTTTCTTGCGACGTTCTGCAAATAATGCGAGGCTGCGACTACTATATCCCCGTCGGTCAAAGCTCTGCCGTTGCCGTCGTAATTGCCGTTACATACCGAGCAGTGACCGTAAGCGATGCTGCCGTCTTCCGTACAGGTAGCCTGTACTGCGGCAACGTGCGTAAGCTGATGCGGCAATTTCGCAATCGAACCCGTTTGCTTTTTGTTGCAACCTGCTACGGTACAATATCTTTCGCGAACGCCTTCCGCATCGCAAGCGGGTTCCGTAACCGTCTGCCACTCGCCGAAAACGCAGTCGTGATCGGAACAAGCCGAAAGCGCTCCCAGCAGCGCTAACATAAAAATAATAACAACCGAAAACAGCACTGTTTTCTTCATAACAACCTCCAAAATATCGCCGCCGTAACGCAGACGACCGTTTTATACGACGAGCGTTACGACTACCAAGTAAGTCAAAGCTTTTATTGCAGCGCGCGACAAATATCGAAGATAATCTACCGTACAATCAACCGCGTTACGCCTGTCTATCGTTAATTATACACTATCAAACGGCCTTAGTCAAGCGCGCATATCGTTTACTGCAGCCGACGTTAAAATACGCTCCCGAAAATAATCGGGAGCGTAAATAATCGTTGAATATAAGCAATTATCTCTTGCTGAATTGCGGAGCTTTACGAGCCTTCTTCAAACCGTACTTCTTTCTTTCCTTCATACGGGGATCGCGGGTTAAGAATCCGTTCTTTTTCAAGATCGCCTTGTCCTCGCCTGCAATTACCAACGCGCGGGAAATGCCGTGACGGATTGCGCCTGCCTGTCCGGTATATCCGCCGCCCGTTACGTTTACTACCACGTCGTACTTATTCAACGTTTCCGTTGCGTTTAAGGGTTGACGAACGATATATTTCAAAGTGTCGAGACCGAAATACGCGTCGATATCGCGCTTGTTGATGGTGATATTTCCGCTGCCTCCGGGAATAAGTCTTACGCGGGCGATGGATTTCTTTCTTCTGCCCGTTCCCCAAAATTGAACCTTTTTCTTCGCTACTGTCTTAGCCATTGTTCATTCCTCCTTAGTCCAACGCAAGCATTTGAGGATGCTGCGCCTCGTGCTTGTGTTCCGCGCCTTTGTAAACGCGAAGTTTGGTGAGCATTTTTCTGCCGAGACTGTTGTGATGAAGCATTCCCTTAACCGCCTTCATCATAGCGAAGTCGCTGCGTTCGGCCATCAATTTACTGTACTTTGTCTGCTTTAAATGTCCCGGTCTGGGCGAACGGCGAACATACATCTTCTGTTCGAGTTTCTTTCCCGTAAGAACAGCTTTGTCGCAGTTCAATACTATTACGTAATCGCCCGTATCTACATGCGGAGTAAACGTAGGTTTATTCTTTCCGCGAAGTATCGAGGCAACCTGACTTGCAACGCGACCGAGAGGTTTGCCCGCCGCGTCTACTACGTACCATTTCCTTTCAACGGCTTCTTTCTTAGCCATAAAAGTCTTAACCATTTTAAATTTCTCCTAGTATTTAAGTTTGTCGCTGTTCACGGTTGAATAATTACCGACAGTGGAATTCGGTTTAGACAAGACAGAGCTTAAAATATCTTGCCGAATTATTCACAGCCTTTCAATTATACAAATATAATAAATTCGTGTCAACTATTTGACGTTAATTTACGGCATTTCTTTATTGCGCGCGGATATCGCATCGTGTATTTTCTGACATACCCACACTAAAAAGATTGGAATGCAAAGGACAGTTATCGCAATCAGCACAAACGCCAACTGACACCCCAATTCAACCTCGTCGCAGGCGCTTTTATCTTTTTTCGCGCGGGTAATAACGGCAGAAAAAATCAAAACGACCGCGCCGAGTACCGTAACGGAAAAAAGTATGAAACTTACAAGATTCGCCGTCGTAACGTTCTCCCACGTAAGCTCGCAGGAAAAATCAAATAAACACATTCCTACGACAAAGCATACGACGACCGCGATCAGTACAATGCAGTAAAAAATGTACGTTTTGGGCGTTTTTTCTTTCATAAAATTCTCCTTAGCGCGGAAAACCGCGTTATCAGTTGTAATATACCTTTTCCAAAGTAAGTCCTTTTGCAGGCATAGTTTTGTATTTCGGCTTCGTCCCGTTCAAAGCTTTTACGACGTCGTCAGTACTGTATCTGCCCTTGCCTATCTCAGTAAGCAAACCGCACATATTGCGTACCTGATTATACAAAAACGCATTGCCGTTTACGGTAAAATAAACGGTACCGTCGGCATTTTCCGTCACATCGAAACTGTTTACCTTGCGCGTCGTTCCTTTCAGATTACTGCCCGTATTTTGAAACGCCGCGAAATCGTGTTCGCCGACAAACAGCGCCGCAGCGCGCTTCATTGCGGAAACGTCGAGCGGTTTGTATACCTGCGTATGATTGACGTCCAACGTCGGACGACGTACGGCGGAAACGTATATACGGTAACAGTACGTCTTCGATACGGCGGAAAACCGCGCGTCGAAACCGTCGTCGACAAACTCGGCGTCCGTTACGGCAACGGAAGACGGCAAGGAAAGATTAACTCCCAAACACAGCTTGTAAAGATTGACTTCTTTGTCCGTGACAAAGTGTGCCGTCTGCCCCTTTGCATGGACGCCTACGTCCGTTCTGCCCGCAGCATAAATACGCACGAATTCACAATCGAAGTATTTGCCCAAAGCGCGCTCTACCGCGTCCTGGACGGAGTTGCCGTTCGTCTGACTTTGCCAACCGCAAAAGTCGGTTCCAACGTATTCTATTGTAAGTTTGATTTTTGACATATTACAATTTGCTTTGTCCTAAATTGATCAACTTCGAATCCACTCGTTTGTATTGCAATGCCAACGCCAAAACATTGAGCGCTACCGCAATTAACGCAAAAAACTGCGGAATTATGAGTACGGCGAATAGCGGTATTATTTTGGCGGAAACCGTCGCAAATTGCAATACTGCGTAACATATCGAACCAGTACATAAAAATACAATTTCACATGGAATTTGTATTTTAAGAAGACCTTTGTTCATAAATTTACACTGAATACACAGCGACCCCGAAACGGCAAACGGAATAGGAGTTATTTTAGGAAATTTGCCTTCATTATCTATTCTTGCCCAACACAATACCGCCGTCATCAACGCAACGGAACAAATAATTATTCCCAAGCAGTGCAAACTTTGAATTTCTCCCGCATTGATCATCAGAGCGCAGAATCGATATTCCTCCGTATCCTTCCAAAGGATATCGAATTCGTTGGAACCGACAATGCCTTCGTAATTAACTACGCGCAAAACCGCAAATACACAACAGACGCAAGCAAGCGCTATAATTAAAGAGCAAATTACTACTATAATAATTTGAACGCTTTTTTTTCATAACTCTTTTCCTGTTTAATAATACGGTATTACTGACTTATGTCATGCTGTTATACAACAAGTCGTCGACGTTTAACTTGCGGGCAACTTGCTTTCGACTGCTATTATACCGCGCATCGCGTCGGCAACAGTGTATCGCAATAATCGTTACTTGCGCGCGATATTAAAAATATAACCAGTTTATTCCGTTGTACTGCAACCAGCTTACGTCCGCCCACTGCGACTTCATTCCGTATACGACGAACACCGTCACGAAAAACAGCAACGTTACAAGCGCGCCGACCAAATCTCTCCAACCGAGTTTCATCACGCGCATTTGAGTGCGTTTCGTCGCGCCCTCGTAGCAGCGGCTGTTCATTGCGTTTGCAAGTTCCTCCGCCCTGCGGAAACCGCCCACAAGCAGCGGAATCAAAATAGGAACGAACGCTTTGGCGCGGCGGACAAGACCTCCCGTATCGAAATCGGCGCCTCTTGCTTTCTGCGCGCGTATAATTCTGTCCGTTTCTTCCAAAAGGCTGGGAATAAACGACAGCGTAAGGCTCATAATGAGCGCGAGTTCGTGTACGGGAAATCTGATTACTCTAAGCGGTTTGAGAAGACTTTCGATTGCGTGAGTTAGGTCTACGGGGGTTGTCGTCAACATCAACAGGCTCGACCCCACAACCAAATACACTAAGCGCAGGAACATTTTCGCCGCGTAAATCAACCCACCGTCGGTGATTACGATGAACTTCCACTCGACAAGAACGTTGCCGTCCCTGTTGAAGAAAATATTGAGTACCACCGTGAGCAACAGCAGAAATATTATGCCTTTAACCGATCTCAAAACAGAGCGCAGAGGCACTTTCGACGCGGCGATGAGCATAACCAAAAACAGCGTAACGAACGCGAATCCGACAAAACTGATTACGAAGAAAATTCCCACCATAAACAGCAGGCACAGAATAAGTTTTATCCGCGCGTCCATCCTATGTATGAACGAATCGGCAGGATAATACTGCCCGAAGGTTACGTCTTTAAGCATCGCCGCCTCCGTACAGTTTCATTACCGCCTCGTACACGGATTCGACGGTTTTGCACCCGTCGGGAATCGGATACCCGCGCCGTTCCAGTTCGTTTGCAAACTTAGCCATATGAGGAATTTCGAGATTCATGGAAACAATCTCGTCTTCTTTGCGGAACAGCTCGCGCGGAGAATCATCGTAAGCTACTTTACCGTCGCAGAACACTATTATTCTGTCGGCGTTTTCGTAGACTTCGTTCATATCGTGCGAAACCATTACGACCGTTACGCCCTGTTCCTTATTGAGAGCGGACACTATTGACAGAATTTCCTTTTTGCCGCGCGGATCCAACCCTGCGGTAGGCTCGTCTAAAACGAGGATCTTCGGCTGCATGGCAAGCACTCCCGCAAGGGCTACGCGCCGTTTTTCGCCGCCCGACAAATCGAACGGAGACTTTGCCTTAACCTTGTCGAAATCCAGTCCGACAAGTTCTAAGGCGGACCTAGCCATCTCTACGCGTTTATCCTTGTCTATGCCGGAATTTTTCAGTCCGAAACACACGTCTTCGAGCACGGTATCGGCAAAGAGCTGATATTCGGGATATTGAAACACCATCCCCACATCGCCGCGCAACGCTTTAAGTTCCACCTTTTTAGCGGACAGATTGTATTGCAAAACGTACAGCCCTCCGTTTTGCACGCGTATAAGCGCGTTTAAATGCTGTACGAACGTTGTTTTGCCGCTTCCCGTACGTCCTACGACGGCGACGAACTCTCCGCGATTTACCGTTAATTCGACGTTATCCAACGCCTGCTTTGCAAAAGGCGCTTTGGGATTATAAGTAAAACAGAGATTTCTCGCTGCAATCGCGGTCGTGCCGTCCGAAACTTCCTTAGGAAGCGTTACTGCCTTTTTGTCAGATTTCGACATACTTCCCCTCCCAACTCGGCAGCGTCAAGACAATGCGCGTTTACGTCCAACCCCGCGTTTACGAGCATTTTTGCAAGCGTCACGGATCGCGGTGCTTCCAGACCTACGCTTTTAAGCAACTCTTCGTCGTCGAATATTTCCATAGGTTTGCCTGTTTTTACGACGCGTCCGCCGCTCATAACGACGACCTCGTCGCACCCGACGACTTCCTCCATAAAATGCGTAATCAATATGACGGTCATTCCGCTTTCGTTAAGCTTGTGCGCGACGTCAAGAACTTCGCGTCTGCCTTGCGGATCGAGCATTGCGGTCGATTCGTCGAAAACTATGATTTTGGGACGTATTGCCAACGCGCCCGCTATCGCGATACGCTGTTTCTGACCGCCCGACAGCTTGTGAGGAGACCTCTTTGCGTATTCCGTCATACCCACTTGTTCCAATGCGCCGTAAACTCTTTCGACAATCTCCGGCTGCGGTATTCCCAGATTTTCCGGCCCGAACGCGACGTCTTCCTCCACTATGCTCGCAACCATCTGATTGTCGGGATTTTGAAAAACCATTCCGACGTTTTTGCGAATTTCGAATATGTTCTTTTTGTCGGCGGTGTTCATACCCGCCACGACGACTTCTCCCTCCGACGGCAGCAACAATCCGTTAAGCAATTTGGCAAGAGTGGACTTGCCGCAGCCGTTGTGTCCGACAAGCGCGACAAAAGACCCCTCCTCGATAGAAAGAGTCACTCCGACGACGCCCGTCGCTTTACCGACTGCGCCGTTGTCATCGTATGTTTTGTAATAGTAACCGACGTTATTCAATGTGATGATATCCATAGCCTTCGTCCTTTTTGGTATACCTCGTTTACGTCTTATGTTACGCGATTCGGATTTCCGCTCAAACAGACAGGTTCAATCAATATGCTGCGATTACATCGCGTACGTTTGCAACCACCTGTCTATACGAACCTCGTCGACGTCGTATTCCTGCAATAAAAAGTTCTTTACCGTCTTGTATTTACGGATAATCTTGTTGTAACAGGTATCGAAATACCCCATTTCTACGTCGCCCGTCATTTTTAATATTTTACGGTATTTGTCGTAATGCTTGTATTCGGAAAACTGTTGCATAAACTTTTCGCTGCTTTCCGCGCGGTAAAAATTAGACAGCATATAATCGTTTTTTACCGTTTCCATATCCGCGCCCAACGCCAGCAAAATCAACATACTGGCAACGCCCGTTCTGTCCTTTCCTGCAGTGCAATGAAACAGCAGCGTTTTCCCTTCGTCCATCGCCTCGAAGATTTTACGGTAAGCGGGATTGTTGAACGGGAACTTGCGGTACAATCGCTTAAAAAGCCAACGAAACGCTCCGCGCGAAAACGCCGACGGCAACCAAACGGGAATCATCTTAACAACGCTGTCGGGTTTTACCGCCATTTTTCTGCGAGAGCGGACGGCGGGTATATTGTAGTACGTCGCGTTGCAAGGCACGTAATCGGGTTTGCTGTCCACTTCGTCCTGCGAGCGCAAATCGAAAATACAATTTATGCCCAGCTTATCCAGTTCGCTTTTGTCGGAGTCCGTCAATCCGAACAATTCGCCCGAACGGAAAATCATCCCGTCGCAAAGGACGCGCCCGTCGCTCAAAACAATGCCGCCCAAATCGCGGAAATTGTCGATATTTATAGCAGCGTACTTTACGCCGAAATCTTTTTGCTTGTAGTACATTCGTTTCCTTTATCCCATAGTTTCAAAAATTCTGTCAACAAACTACGCAAGCAACAGCGTTTTCGTCAAACGGGTTTTAGATTTTTATTATATTTGTATTCGAACCGCAACGCGTTTTTTTTACAGTATCAGTTTCTTTTGCCGCCTAAGGACTGAACCCAGCCGGAAGTATTTTCCGATGCGAACCATATCGTTACGGTAGAATACGAATTCGGTTCGTCGTCGTACACTATTTGAACGTTTTCGAATTCCTTCTGCGTACCGCGATAGGAAATCAGAACGGAGCCGCAGTTAAAGAAAGCTCCGACGCCTATCCTTTCAACGCTTTTGGGAATTACGAACGATTGCAAAAATACGCAGTGCGAAAACGCCTCTTTACCGATACTTTCCAACTCGCTCGAATCGATATCGCGAAACTCCACCGTTTCGAGATAATCGCAGCTTGAAAACGCGTACGCGCCCAACTCTTTTACGCTGCCGGGCAATATTACAATCGTAAGCGCCGCGCAGCCTTCGAAGGCGCTTTCCCCTATCGAGGTTATTCCGTACGGAATATTTACGGAAGATTTGCTCCTGCAACCCTTAAACGCGCCTTCGCCTATCGCGGTTGCGGTAGACGGTATTTCGGACGTTTTGCAACCTGCGACAACGACGTTGCCCAAATTGCTGTATTCTATTATGCAATTACCTTCGCTACGGTATTTGGAGTTGCCCTGAGCCACTTTCATCTCTTCCAAAGCAACGCAGCCGGAAAATGCGCAGACGCCTATTTTGGCGACTTTTGACGGTATGGTAACGGAAGTAAAAGCGATACAGCCTGAAAACGCCGTTTCGCATATTTCCGTCAGATTCGACGGCAACGTAACGTTTGAAAGCGCTTTGCAATCGTAAAATGCGCGTATTCCGATAGACGTCACGCCCGACGGTATTCGTATGTTTTCAAGCGCCGTACATTCGTTAAACGCATAATCGGGAATACTTGTCAGATTGGCGGACAGAGTAACGTTTTTCAACGAGGAGCATCTGTCGAACGCGTTTACGCCTATACTCGTAACGGAATCGGGAATATAAACGTCGGTAATGCTCTTGTTTTGGAACGCTCTGTCCTCTATGCCTACGACGGGCAGACCTTCGTAACGATCGGGAATTATTATTTGTTTGCTTGTGACGGTTCCCAAACCGACGACGGAATACGAAACGTCGTTTACCGCTTTATATAACAGACTTTCCGTAGGCGCGTACGTCCATTTTGCGTATAGCGTTAAATTGCTTTGCACTTTGTTTTTGTCGAAATACCAATGATTGGTAAGACGCGCGTCGGAATACCAACCGTCGAACGTATAACCGAACCTCGTAGGAGACTCGGGTTCGTCGATTAAGCTGTTATACGGAACGTTTTCGACGGCGTCAATCGTTCCCTCTCCCCCGTTAAGATCGAAAGTAACCGTGTACGTTTCCTTCTTTTTGCAAGCGGAAAACGCCGTAAACGATACGGTAAGCGTAATAATCAATATCGTCAATATTAAATTACGAGTGAATTTTTTCATTGGCTATTCCTCGCCTTACTATAAGGTTTTAATTAAAATTTATATAGATAGTTAAATTATACCCTCATTTTTAAAAAAATGTCAACCGTTATATCGCACTAGCCGTAAAGCGCTCGGTCGGTTTGACGTTTTTCGCCCTTACCGTTATGCAAAGTCAGTCTAAACGGTCTCTCTTTACGCAACAAACAATTTGAACAGGTAATTTGACAAAATACTTTAAAAAGAATATAATCGTATTGTAAGAGACAGCCGGACGGTTGCGTGGGCGCAAGCTCACGAGGAAAGTCCGAGCACCGCAGAGCAAGAGCGCAAGCTAACGGCTTGTGAAGGCGACTTCAAGGAAAGTGCAACAGAAATATACCGCAGCGACAACGCTGTAAGGGTGGAAATGCAGGGTAAGAGCCTACAAACGTTTTGGCGACAACGCGTTCATGTAAACCCCGCTCGGCGCAAGAAATGAGATCAAATGTCTGCTCGGCATCTCGACATATTCGCTTGAACCCTTCGGTAACGATTGGTCTAGAAAGATAACCGTCTAATACAGAACTCGGCTTACAGACTGAACTCTTACAAAATTCACGAGGCTTTCGGGGTAACCGTCCCGAAAGCCTCTTTTTTGTTTAATCTTCGGTTCTATCGGAATTTTCCTCCCGAACGTAAAACGTCTGTTTGGGACCGGTGTCGTTCATAAGCGTAGATTTGTCGCGGTATTTGAACAACAGCAAAAACGCCACCCATAAATCGCCTCCGCAACCGCCTACGTGCATACCCAACACAAACGCAGCAAGAATTTTATCGAACGCGGTAGGCAATACGAAGCACAGTACAGTAAACACGGGCAGGAAAGTCACAAACGGCGCAAGCACTGCAATCAGCGCGGTTTTTCTGTAAACGTAAATATGAGGAACTCCGCAAAACGCGACGAACAAAGTAAGTCCGAACGTCAATTTCTGTTTGGTCAACGCTTTATACGCCGCGCCGTGAACCAACTCGTGCAGAATTACATACGATATCATTACTACAATGAAAACAGCCAAACGTATAAAATTGCCCGTCGCGTCCTCGAAATCTATTATCCCGTCGAGCGGTACGCCTATAATAAAGTAAGCGGAAACGACGCACGCAATCAGGACGAGCAAGGCTATTAAATTGAGCGTAATACCTATTTTTGCGCTTTTTGCGTCGATTGTTTTAACTAATTTGTAATTCTGAGGTATTTCCGATTCGTAGTTTTTCATTTTGTGTACGATAACCTCGCGCGTATTTTTTATGTCAATGTTATAATTGCTTTTTCCGTTTCAATCATATTAAAGGCTTAAAGAACCATCGTAGCCATTAGCGAACCTACCAGGTTCAATTCCTCGCCCTGAACAATTTCGTACGTAATGCCTCTGCCGCCCAAAATGGCAGTCAAGTATTTTTCGAACTGCTCGCGGTATCCCGTAAGCTTGTTAAACGTCGTGCCTTCGGCAACGACGGCGACGGGCAGAGACTTGTCTTTGCAGGAAGATATTGCCAAAGCGGAATTGACTACGGCGCCCATTGCGGCGGCGCGCTCTATAAGAACGCGGCAAACGTCTTTTGCAAACTCCGAATCGGAACTGCAATTGAATTTACAGGGAAAAGCTCTGCCGTCGAGAAAAGCCGATACGTCTTTGAGTTCGAACGGATTGAGCGAAACTTGCTTTTCGAACAGTCCCTCTTTGTCCGCCGCGACAAACGCTTCGCGCATTATATCGGCAAGATATTTTCCGCTGGTCATCTTCTCGAACAACTGCTTGTCGGGAACGGCGGTTTTGCTTATAAGCGTCTTGTCGAAGTCTCCCAAAACAAAACCGTCGAAATTGCCGCACTCGGTATTGATCAGCATTTTACCCTTAGGTAAGTCTTTTATTTTAACTATGTTTGCACTATCCTCTATGTAACAAACGTTGGTACCCGTCCCGTAAATGTAACCCAAATACGCCGAATAACGTTTATCGGACGTCGCCATACCGCCCAGCAAAGTTGCAACCGTATCGTTCAAAACGACGATTTTGCGTTCCGTATCGCTATAACGTTTGCAGGCGCGCAGCGTTTCTTCCCCTACGCGCGTCCCTATTACTTCGGGCGCGTTTATTTCCTTGCTGAACATCACTATTTTACCGTCAACGTCTTTGCCCATATCCACTTGATAGGAAAAGCAAAAACCAATATCGCAAGCCTTGTCTAAATGTTTGGATACCGCTTTTGCGATTTCCGAATAAAATTCGTCGCGCGTATACCGCGTTCCGTCGGAGGCGGGCATTGCCGTTTTGTAGATATCCCCTATATGAGGCGCGCCGCATTTGTCGAAATAGCCCGTAGCTACCCTCAGATTTGTTCCGCCCGCATCAATCAAAATACGTTTGACGTCGGGTTTGATTTTGCTGCGGTCGAGATCCGTTAAATACGTCGCTATCATAGGTATGGATTGCGCCCTGCCTTCGAGACCGAGCTTCATTTGCCTTGTAAAATCCGCTATCGTTCCTTCGACGTCGATAACGTCCGCGCTTTGTCTGTGATTTTTAAGAAATTCTTTCGCCGTCATATTTTCCCCTCTAACAAATCCTCGATTTTAACAGTTTTCAACAATCCCTGATTTTTCAATTCTTCTACGCGTTTTTCGCGCGCCGCGTCTTGCTCGTTTGCAGTATCGCCGTAAACGTAAACGCTGCATTTGAAAAGCTTTGTCACGTACCTTCCGCCCTTTTCCGTTATCGCTTTTACAACTGCGTACAGCGTTTCGCCGTCGGATAATTCCAACGACCTCGCAAGAGCAAACGCCTCGCCGTCGTATTCTTTCGACGTACGCTTAACCGTAGCTGCATATTCGCGGATTTTGCTCCACGCTACGCTCGTTACGCGCTTTTTAGATACCTGCCCGTCCAGCGATACGGGACGTGTAAGCTCGAAATTGCGATTTACGCCTGCGCGGATACAGTACTTTTCCGACAGTTCCTCTACCGAAAGACCGCTGTCGGTAACGAGATACTTCATCGTCATCATTGTTGCGTATGCATCTTCTTCGGAGTTGTGTTGACAAAATTCCACTCCCAACTCCGCCGCTATCTTGTTGAGAGCCTTAACCTCTTTCTCGCCCTTATACATTTTATAAAGTAATTGCGAACACATAAAGCGAAAGTCTATGCAGGGCAAGCCGTAACGCTTGCAGGCGGCGTTAAGCATCCGTACGTCGGCGTCTACCGCGTGCCCGAATACTACGTACTCCTTATCGGTAAGAAGTCCCTTTATACGCGGATATACGCGCTTGAAATCGGGCGACGCATCTAACAGCTTTTTATCCAAATGCAAATCTATGCCGACGTTTTGCCTTGTGCCGTTGAGATTGTAAGCCGTCTTAGGGTTGATCCAGACGTTTTCTCTGCTTACTATATTAAATTGTTCGTCGGCGATTACAATACCTATACTGCAAATACTCGACGGTTTGTAACCGTTCGCCGCTTCTATATCGAAAGCCAAATATTTCATCCGTAAGCCTCTTTACTATACTTTACCAAATCGGAGAAAAAATGGCAACAGTTTACGCGGAATACCGCGCGTTTGAAAATCGGTATTCCGCGTATAAACCTTATAAAATATAAAACAACCGTTCGCAACTTCGAAAATCCCGACGGACAAAACGTTACGAAACGTCGTCTTTATTCTCCGTCAAAGCAGGCAGCGCGGAATTGAAAAGCACGGGCAGATTTTTATCTTTTTTACTGCGTACGATAAACCTTATCGCTACGATCATCTGCCAAATCCCTACCGAGATAAGAAACGCGGCGAAACACCAACGCAGTATTTTGTTATCCGTAATATCTGCGCACAGCGCGCCTCCCACCGCGCAAATTACTGCGGGGATAATTATCCATTGCAAATTTTTGCATTTTATAAGTTTGTTTTTAGCGTGAAATCCCAAAGCAACGCAGCACATAGGAAGAAAGCTGACGAGATTGATTGCCTGGATCGTCTTTTGCTCCAAATCCAAAAACGACAGCAGCGGCACGAGCAGCGTTCCTCCGCCCATGCCCATTCCACCTATAATTCCCGAAAGAAAACCGAACAGTATCAACAGAAAAATTTGCATAAACAATATACCTCTCTCTAAATTTAAATAGAATCCGTCCCCGACTGCGCCTTTTTTTTAAAGTCAGACTGCCGACGGATAAGCTCCGCCCGTAAAATCGTAAACGATTGTAGGCAAATGACAACATTCCGCCGCAGTCGTTACGCGCCGCCTATTCGGTTGCAAAACCCGAATTTACACGAAACTTACGCGCGACGGAATGCTCGGTCAGAAAAACATTTTGACTCCTCCCGCAATAAGTACCAACGCAAAGATTATTTTTGCAACGTTGCTTTTCAGTTTAGAGAGCAGCAACGCCCCCAAAATTCCGCCCGTAACTACGCCCGAAGTAACCCACAATGTAGGCATCCAATCCACCGAACCTTTAATCAAGTACACGATCGCGCTTACCGCCGTTAACGGCAAAATCACCAACAGCGCCGTCGCCTGAGCGTGTTTTTGATCGAGTTTGACGACGGCAAGCAGCAGCGCTACGACTATCACTCCTCCGCCTCCGCCCAAAAATCCGTTTATGAAACCGCTTATTGCGGAGAATACAAGCAATATCCACTTGCTTTTTTTAGTTAAATCCATTTTTTTTCTCCAAATTTTACGTTTGTTTGCTATTTTAATTGATTTTTAATTTAGTTTGTATTAAAATGGCTTTATATATGTAAAAGTATATAAATCGCAACTATGCTCACTCGACCGAAACGTCGTAAACGCAAGAATGAACACGGTTGCGAAAAATTATGCAAACTTATAAGAGGTATCGAATAATTATGAGTAAGAAAAGTACATCGGCGCCGTCTTTAACGGACAATACGAAAAAAATTATGATTATTGTCGCAATATGTTTACTTGCGGTAATCATCATTTCCGTTGCTTTAGCTTTACTGTTAAAGACCGATGCGTTGAATCCCGACGCGGAAAACCCAAGTACGACGCCTTCGTCCAGTTTGACGATTAAAAACGGCGACTTCGCATTGACAAGTTCGGACGACGTAGGCTACCCCAAAGGAGCAGTCAACTGGACCAAATACGGCTACAAAGACGCAACCAGTTTCGAAAAAATCGACACCGACGAAAAAGTGGTAATGGGTATTATCGACACCGACGGAGAAAACTGGTCCGCCGTAACGGAAGATTTGTCCGAGACAAGCGTTTCCGTAACGAATCCCGGTATTCACAGCGAGGAGTTGGAAAACAAAAACGTTTATATGATAGCGACAAGAGAAAACGTATCCGCAAGCGCAAGCATTATGTCGGACAGTTTTTCCGTTGCTTCCACCACTTCCGTTAAAATAACGGTGTGGCTCAATACCTATCAAATTACGGAAGGCAACGCCACGATTATGGTTCAAAGCTCCTCCTCTACGCCTAACCCCAAAGAGGACAACCGTTATGCGTGGATTTACAATATCGAAAAATCTTCGGAAGACAAGTGGCAGGCTTTTGAAATTTACATTTTCAACCGCAAAACGTCGTCGCAATATATCAGATGCGACGTGGGACTGGGCAACGTTTACGAAGCGGATTCCGAAGCGAAAGGCGTGCTCTTTATAGACGATATCGTTTACGAAACGGTTACCGCCAACGACTACCGTACGTACGTTGACGGAGACGGAATCGACCCCGACGCTACAAACTTCAAGATCATCGAAAGAGAAGAAGAAGACACGACGGCTATGACCACCGAGTATCTTACGATCAAAGAATACGACAGCGCAACCGTCGCTTCTCCCGCTTACAGCGCGTCGGCGGAATACGTTACGGAGGAAAAATTCTCTCCGTTTACGACGAAAGACGACTTCTCCAATGAAGGATTCGCCATTTACAAACGCGTCAACGACGGAACGGTACACGATATCGTCGCTTACGAAACGGCTCCCATGCTCGTTTCTATGGCAAACGATCAGTCTTTCCAAGATCACCATCATATCAGCTTTTGGGTGAGAACGAAAACGAACAACGTGCTTGCGCTGGTCAACGTGCTTGTACAAAGCAGAAATAACGACGGCGACGAGTGGGAAACTCTCAGCAACGGCGACTTTACCGCCACCACCGAACAAAATATCGAGACGGATACCAACAACGGTTGGAGCAAATACGATATCTACCTCAAACCTTCGCAAAAAGATATGCAAGTGCGTCTCGTAATCTCGTTGGGCGAGTTGGGAGTATTTACCGACAGCGAATACGCTCCCAACGGCGAAATGTTCCTTACTTCTATCTATCACGAAACGATTTCCAACAGCGCGTATTCGAGCGCGTCCAGCGGAACCGCTTCCAAAAAATTCGACCTTACGGGCGCAACTGCGGAAACAACCGTTACCAACGGATCGTTCTCCAGCGCCGTATCTTCGGTTAACGATCAACCCTTAAACTGGACAAGCGCGTTTGCCGGCGAAAACATTATCTACAAAGACGGTAAGGGTAACGAAACGATCAACGGACTCGACAAGACGGTAAGCGCCGTAAACGGCAGCGGAATCGTAAGAGAAAACTCCTCTTTCGACGACGCGGAAGGCAGAGTGCTTAAACTCGTCAACAATAAAGCTACAAGCTACGGCTTCGTATCCGACAATATCTCCCTCAGCGCAAAGACGGTTTACGTATTCTCTGTACTGTCCAAATCCGAAAGCGCCGACGTCAACGCGGTAACTCATCCCTACTTCTACGTAATAGATACCGCGCGCGACAGAGAAAACGCCGTTATCGGAAGCGTTGTAAACATCTATCCTTCCGCAGTAAACGACGCATGGTTCTGCCAGGCAAACGAAAACGTCAACGGTTGGACGCGTTACTACATCGTAGTAGTTACGGGTGCCGAAGCAATGTCCGTACGTATCGCTCTGTTTAACGGCAGCATCGACGGAACGGACAAACCCGTCAACACCACCGTTTACTACGACAAGGTATCTATGCAGAGCATGGGAAGCTATTCGCTTGTAGACGACACCGAAACGGAAGAACCTACCGAATATATAGTGGAATTCAATGCGAACGAATCCTTTACCGATTTCGAAGAAGTCAAGGATATCGTAGAACTCAAAACGAAGTTGGACGGAGCAAACGTTCAAATCGCGCAACCCGACGAAGACGAATGGAAGGAAATCCGCGCTATCCCCGACGAAACGGACGATCCTGACGACGGCGACACTACCGCAACTACGAAAACCGACGTAGACCTTGCGCTGTTATTTTCCATTCTTTCCAGCGTCATTTTGGTAGCGGCTCTTGCAGTGGTAATAGTCGTAAAAGTCTTTAAAAGAAGAAACAACGCTTAACGGGTAATCGCAATACGGAAAACGCTTTCACAAAAGCGCAATTCCAATAGGAAATAAACAACTAAAATTTTATAAGAGTTGTACTTTCATGCGAAGCAATACGGTATTCACAATTAAGTGAGTACCGTATTTAATTTGCCTAATGAAGCGAAAAATGCTATAATCAATCTATACAAATTAGTCAGAGGTTTGGTATGACACAAAAAAAAGTAATTGTAAAAGGGATAGAGGTTAGATATAACCGTATTGCCGAAGAAGATTACATTTGCATTACGGATATAGCGAAAGCAAAAAACGCAGAACATTCGGGACTTGTCATTTCGCATTGGATGCGCAATAATTCCACAATTCAGTATTTGGGGTTATGGGAAACATTGAATAATCCGAATTTTAATGTAACCGAATTCGGTAACATTAAAAATCAATCCGGCGAAAATGCTTTTGTGTTGACTACGCAAGATTGGATAGAAAGAACTACGCTATCGGTTTAATTTCCGAAGCCGGACGTTACGGCGGAACTTATGCGCATAAAGATATAGCGTTCAAATTCGCAAGTTGGATTTCCGTTGAATTTGAACTATATTTAATAAAAGAATTTCAGCGCTTAAAGATAGTAGAACAGCAAGCAATCGAATGGTCGGCAAAGCGAGAGCTTGCGAAAGTGAACTATCATATACATACAGACGCAATCAAAGAAAATATCGTTCCTACTCTTACCGAAGAACAGTTGAAATATGTTTATGCAGACGAAGCGGACTTACTCAACGTAGCATTATTCGGAAAACGGCGGCGCAGTGGCGAAAAGCAAATCCTACTCTTAGCCATACAGCAATCGAACACTGCAAGCCTACGAAGCATATCTTGCGCGCTCTTGACCCATTCCGTTGCTCTAACGTACATACAGTACGCCTTCTCAACGCAATGATGCCAATAGCGCACAATCTACACCCCGTAGGTGCTTCGCAGTTTTGACGGATGTAATGCGCTGTTAGACGAGGAAAGCCGTACTCGCTGTACTGGACCGTACAGCGAGTACGGCTTGACGAAGTATAACGCGCGCATTACGCCGTCAAAACCTTGCAGGTTCGATTACTGTATGGCTAAAGGCAATATCCGAGATTACGCAACGATAGAACAGTTGCTTGTGATAGCGAATATGGAAAGTTTGAACGCATATCTCATAGAACAAGGTTTACCTCAGAGCGAAAGGTTAAAGCAACTAAACGCTATGGCGGTATCACAGCTTCGAGTATTGCAACAAAGCAATTCGTGGCTGCTTGCGGAAGGCAAGAAAGATGACGAATAACTACTGGCGTAGCAGCGTATAAAATTCACAAACAGCTTAAATTCAATGTTAAATGGGGCTGTCGCAAATTAGTAAAAAACTTGCGACAGCCCCATTCTCTTTAACCTACGACTTACCAAAAATTTCCTATTGAAATTACGGTAACGGGGAAAGCGTTTTTTTAACGTCGAAAAAATTCAACCCGTTCCGAGCGATACGGAAAATACGCATACAAAAAACGTGAATTTTCGCAATGTTTCGTTTTTTATTGACAATATATCAAATATATTTTATTATTAGAAAGATATAAAGTTTTATTTTATATTATTACACATTTTTGGAGAACGAATTATGAAAAAAC
Organism: Corallococcus sp.; assembly: GCA_023667435.1. GTDB lineage: Bacteria > Bacillota > Clostridia > Christensenellales > CAG-314 > Fimimonas. The sequence goes on from JAMPAB010000002.1 coordinate 41,791, forward strand.
AAAAAATGATGACGCGAAAAATATCTTTGACGGTATTTTTTGCAACGGTTATCGCGCTTTGCATATTCGGACTTCTCCTCACTCAAATTATTTACGGGGATACGCTTGTTATGGGCGAAACTGCTAACGCAAGCGATACCCCCCCCGTCACGAAACTGCGGTTGAGTACGTTATAGGCGACCGTTCCGTTTCGGGAGAATATGAGGAGATTTCCAAAACGGAATACCGCTACAAAGACCTTGCAAACGGTTACAACGCGGCGATTGCAAAGGCTTTCGAACTGTTGAGCCAAAGCGACAGCGACAACAAATACGTGCGCGTTACGCTTGCAGATGACTGGACGGCTTCGCAGACGAATCTCGAAGGATGGACTTCGTTCGGAAGCGGAGAGGGCTTTTCGTCGGGAAGAATATTCGTACCGTACGACGCGAATATCGTGCTGGACTTAAACGGAAAAATCGTCAACCGTGATTTAAGCGAGTATTACGGAAAGAACCCCAACGGCAGCGTATTGTACGTAGAAGGCAACCTGATTGTCGAGGACGGCGCGCCTGCTGTCACACATACGATTGCCGGTTATCGTTACGATTGGGACGAGGGGTACACCGTCTTCGATTCCGAAACCGTTAACGGCGGAGTTATTACCGGAGGCAAAGCAGCAACCGGCGGAGGAATAAACGTGGCCGATTACGGTACGCTTACGCTGTGCGGAGGCAACGTATTCGGCAACTGCAGCACGGGCAACGGCGGAGGAATAGCGCTCGGCGATTACTGTTCGTTCGTAATGGACGGCGGTAAAATTTGGTACAACAGCGCAGAACAGGGAGACAGAAACAACGGCGGAGGAATAAGCGCCGAATACTGCCGCATTATTATCAACGGCGGAACAATTTCAAATAACTACGCCGATTCACGCGGCGGAGGAATTTATTCGTCCGCAAACGGTTCCAGCGAGGGATTCGATGAGACCGGCGCTGCCGCGTTCGCGATTTACGGAGGCGAAATATCCGAGAACATATCCTCTGCCGAAGGAAGCGGTATTTACTACTCCCAAAACACCTGCATGATCGTCGGCGGATCCCTAGAATATAATACGAGCCAGCGCAATTGGGCGGTGTACGGTTCGGGCGATTTGTACGTAGGCGGCAATGCCCGCATTGACAATAATAACTCTGATGAAGGGTATGGGGAAGAGTATATTTACGATTCCAACATAGGCTTGGCAACGGGCTGCTGCTTGCGCGTTACGGGCAGTTTTGAAGAAGGCGCGTTTTTTGCCGTATCCGACCCGACAATAGAGATTGTCAATTACGACAACTACGGCTATTCGTACGGTTCGGAAGAAACCGACGAGAACGGCAATCCGGTTGCGCAGCGCAATATCGACGAAGACGGACATCCCATCGATCCGACAACGTTTTTCGAGTACGACGAATACGACGGAATAAAATATAATATAACCCGCGTACAAAACGGCGCAGGCACGAGTTTGCCTCAGGCCTATTCGGGAACGCTGCGCGCTACAACCTACAACGTCATATGGTATCTATATCAGACGAACGAGGAAGGAACAGACGTGTCGAAAGTTACTTACGGCAATCAATGTTACGAATCGGACAAAAACGCAACGGTAATACGTTATCCCGTTACAGAATACGGTACTTGGGAAAACAGATACAGAACGGGTATTATGGCGAAAGTACTCGACGAAAACGACAACATAATAAACACGCTGGAGGCGGAAGTATACTATCCTTATCAAGGCACTCCCCGCAATTACGCGCCGTTTACCACCTCCCACAACGACACATTGGAAACGGATCACCCGTACTCCGTAAGAATAAAGGTAAACGAAGAATACCTGTGGGTATCTCTCGATATTTACGCGACGTCGATAGCGGACGCTGAGGTAACGGCGGAGATTCACGAAGATGCGAGATACTATCGGCTGGACGAAAATCTAAATGGGCGAATAAGCCTTACTGAAAATGATTTCGATATAACGGTAACATTGAAGGACGGAACGGAGCTTACAAAAGGCGAGCATTATACCGTCAGTCTACCCAATCCGGATCCGAACGTCTACGAAAAGTTTTACGTTGAAATAAAGGGCATAAATACTTATAGCGGCACAAAGTCGTCAAACCTATTGTCTCTCGAAACAAACGAAAATCTCGAGTGTTATTTTGACTACTGGCAAATTATAACTTACAATACCGATACAGAAAACATAGAGCGTACAAATTCCGAAACCAATCCGCATGTGATTGATTACGACTTCTACTATGCCGAAGAACAGCTGCTGGGAAGAAACTTTGCAAAAGACTTGAACGCTCACTGTTACTACAAAGTTGCCAATGCCGACGCTGACGACAATAGAAAATATGCCGCCAACGTATATTTTAATGCCGCTTCGGAAAACGGGGTCGCATTCGATATTTACAAGAAAGTCGAAGGAAAATGGACGCTTCTCGACGGCAACGAAATAATAGGCATCGGCGAATATAAAATAGAACTTAGCACAAACAAGGTTTCTACCCCAAATGCGATGATTAGAGAAACTACTTTCAAACCGTTTTATCTAACCGTTAACCCGCTTGAGATAGATTCAGTATTATCCGTCGTCGATGGCGACAAAGGAGGATCAGGCGCGAAACTTAACGACGCGCTGAAGATATACTACAACGGCGACAACCTCGCCGACGTGTTGAAAAAGGATGACGCTTACATCAGTAACGGAGTAACGACGGTGTTGACGGAAGACGGCGATACCGTATACGTTTACTACAACGGCAACAAAATGAACGTCAAAATAAGCGACAGCTTGGAGATCCAAAGACTTCCGTATAGGGAAGACGGCGAATGGCAGTACAAATGGTTACTTGTCAAAGATATCGGCAAAGCGTATATTACTCACAGCATAGGAGACGAAACGGGTATTGCCGGCGAGTCGGAAACCCTAACGCTAATCACCACAACGGTCAGAATAGAATTTGAGAACTTTATATTTGAGGTGCAACGCGAAGTCGAAGTAGAAAATGACGGCGAAGTTACAGTCGAAACCGTAACCGAATACGTAAACTACTTAGAAACGACGTTTAACTGGGCGATAGTAACTGCCTGCAACAACGTTCTCGGCGAGGACGATAAAGCGTATACGCCCGTAAAAAACGGCGGAGAAACGCCTAAAATAGAATACGGCGACGCGATCGACGTACCCAAAGCGCGCTACGGCGACGGAGTGATACTGCGCATTACAAAAGCCGACAACATTGACGAAAAATTCGTAGCGGTAGACGTATACGGTGCGACAGCGCTGTACGGTTACAGCGAAACGGCCGAAGGCAACTTGGGCGACAAAATCGGCAAAACGTTCGACGAATACGTTGCGGAGATTATCCGTAAAGGCGGCACGGGAAATTACAAACTTTACGCGCAGACGGCGGACTACACCGACAACGCAACGGGAATTAAGTATGTTTCCGCCGTACAGGAATACGCTTTTACCGTTACCGCGCGCAATATCGGAAAGGAAGGAGAGGACATCAGAATAACCGTAACAGGCGAATACTCTTATACGGGCAGCCAAATAACACCCGACGTTTACGTCTTAATAGACGGCATACCGTGCAAAGCAGGAGTCGACTACACCGTTTCTTACGGCGAAAACCTACTTGCGGGAACGAAAACCGGCAGCATCACCGTAAATGGCACAGGCGTATATGAGGGAGAAAAGACGGTAGAGTTCGATATAGCGAAAGCCGCCAACAAGTGGACGATACTGAGTATGTCCGTGTGGAATCACAATGCGTATAACGCGGACGAACACATTATAATATCCTACGCGCCCGTCGGACGCGACAGCGCGACGTACAAAATAGAAAAGTTCGAAGACAAACAGTGGAAATCGGTTGCAGGGCTGGAAGCTTTCAAAATAGACGCGAAAGGCAAGATCATAGACGATCAAGAAGGCGCAATCACCGACGCGCTTAACGGACTTCGCGACAAAAACAGACTTATCGCAACGATTGCAGAAAGCGACAACTACTACGGAGACACGACGGACTTCGAATTCGACATAGAAGCGCTGCAATCCTCTTACGCCGCGCCGCAGCTTATGCACTTGACGACGGGCGCAGGCAAGAACGACGTTTATACGGGACATATCCTGTCGATAGGTATTCAAAACTACAATCCTACGGGAATGAAAGCGGAATTGGACGACGGACTTACGCTCGAAGGCAACGTACTGTACGCAACCGACGCGGGAACGTACACGGTAACGATTACGCTGACGGGCGAGGACAGCGTTTGGAGCGACGGTTACGAAGGAGTAAGCCGAACGTTCACGTGGACTGTAAACAAACAAAAGGTTACCATACCCGCTTACGGAGTTCGTTTACTTACGTACAACGGACAGGCGCAAACATATTTACCCGCAGGATTTGACTCGGCGACGATGGAAATATCCGAAAATACGGGAACGAATGCGGACACGTACACCGCTGTTATAAAGTTGAAAGATACCGACAACTACGAGTGGGCAAATAACGCACAGGGAGAAATTCCGTACGAATTCGAAATAAAACAAGCAAACAACGAGTGGACTGCGCTGAGCATCACGGAATGGTACAGCAAACACTACGACGCGGCAGTCAACAGAATAGCAGCATCTGCGGCGTTCGGTTACGCGCAGGCGACGTACAAAATAGAAACGTACGTCGGCGGAAGATGGACGGCGGTTGAAGACCTGAACGGATTCAAAATCGACGCGAACGGCAAAATCATAGACGACAAAAACGGCAAAATTACCGACGCTCTGAACAAACTTCGCGGACAGTACAGACTTACCGCAGCTATTGCGGAAAGCGACAACTTTACGGAAGCGACCGATAGTTTCGAGTTTGAAATCGAAGTGCTGTTGACAACCTACGCAACGCCCCGTCTGCTGCTTTTGACGACGGGCGCAGGCAAAAACAACGCTTACACGGGGCACGAACTGTCTATCGGCATACAGAACTTGAACCTTGAAGGAATGGATATCGAACTGAGCGCAAAGAACGGATTTTCGCGCGTAGGCGGTACGCTGTACGCAACCGAAGCGGGAACGTACACGGTAACAATCGAGCTGTCGAACGAGGACAGCGTTTGGAGCAACGGTACGTCAAACGCGATAACGTTGGAGTGGGTAATAAGAAAACAAACGGTTGCCGCGCCCGCTTACGGAGAAACGGTACTTACGTACACAGGAAGCGAGCAAACTTACTTGCCCGAAGGGTTCGACGATTCCGTTATGGAAATATCCGAAAATACGGGAACGAACGTAGCTCGGTACACGGCAACGATAAGTCTTAAAGACCCCGACAACTACGAATGGAGTTCCAACCCCGACGCTGCTGCGCGTTCGTACGTATTCGACATAACGAAAGCCATGAACCGCTACACCACTCTGAGCATAGCGACGTGGTATTACCGCGATTACAATCCCGACGTCAACAGAATAGTTTTCGACGCGGCGTTCGGTCTTGTACAGGCAACGTACAAAATAGAAAAGTACGTTGACGAAACCTGGACGGACGTTGAAGGTTTGGAAGACTTTAAGCTTGATGCGGACGGCAACGTTATAGACGAGGGCGGCAAGATTGCCGAAATATTGAACGGACTTCGCGGCAAATACAGACTTACCGCCGTAATAGAAGGAAACGACAATTACAGCGAAATAACCGCAACTTCTTACGAATTCAGTATCGTAATTCTGCCTACGAAGTACGACACGCCCGAACTTATGTATCTGACGGCGGGCATAGGCAAAAACGACGTTTACACGGGACACGTTCTGTCGATAAGTATTCAGAACTTTAACATTGCCGGAATGGATATCGACCTGAGCGAGGGACTGACGATCGAAGGAAACGTGCTATACGCGACGAACGCGGGCACCTATACCGCTACGATTACTCTGTTGAGCGACGACAGCGAATGGGGCGACGGACTGGGCGGAAACAGCAGAACGTTTACCTGGACGATCGGCAAAATAAAAGTTGCCGTGCCCGATTACGGAACGACGAAGCTTTCGTACAACGGAAGCGAACAGACGTACCTGCCGAAAGGGTTTGACGCGGCGACAATGGAAATATCCGACAATACGGGAACGGACGCCGACACGTACACGGCGAAAGTAAGACTTAAAGACCCCGTCAATTACGAGTGGGATAACCCCGACTACGGCGTGGAAATCCCCTATCAATTCGAAATAGAAAGCGCGACAAGGTTGTTTATAACGATCGTGTGCATACTTGCCGCCGCTGCGGCGGTTGCCGCGTTTGCCGCGCTTGCGCAATGGCTGATGCACAGACAACGCTTGAAAGTATTCGCAATGGCGAACGAAACGGATAGCGACGAGAACGACGGCGAAGACGTTGACGGTGAAGAAGAAAACGAAAACGACGTTGAAGAACACGACGAAGGAGGTAACGAGTAATGAACGCATTTAATTTACTTGCCGGAATATTTTATCCGTGGCAAACGACGGTAATTGCAGTCGTATCGCTTGTAATAGCGGGATTTATCGTCTTAAACGTTTACTTCGCGTTCAAATTCCGCATTGCCGCCGAACGCAAAATGTTCGATGACGAATTGCAGGGCAAGCGCGACGCGCTTATGGCAAGATTGAACTACCTGTACGCAGGCGGAGAGGCAGACAAACACGACTGGATGTTCTTCCTTAATTCCGAAGACGACGAGGAGGAAACTGCGGCGACCGAAACGGTTGCGGCGGAAGAAGGCAAACAGCCCATGAATACGGTGTTGCTGCGCGTAGACGATTTGCAGCCGCGCGTACGCTTGAAGTTGGGTATGCGCGCAAAACGTTTCGACGGCAAATGCTTTTACGTACGTTACCGCTTCGGGTTCGACGCGAAGCTGCGCTTTGCAGACGACGAAACGAAGGAAAGATACGTTCAAATTATGGACAACTTCCGCTCGTACGAAGGAGTTTCCATCGAAAAGAGCTTTGCCTCGCAACGCGTTATGTTAGGCAAGACAATGCTTGCTTCGGTTACTTTTGCGGGACAGCGTATGTGCGTAGGCTTTGCGGTAGAACCGACCGAAGAATACACTACGGGACAATATCGCGGCGAGGACAAATCGGACAAGAAACGCTTTGCAAAAACGCCCGTAGTAGTACGTATACTAAGCGGCGAAAACAAGACGGAAGCCGTAAGAAGACTGTTTGCAAAAATTGCGGAAAAGAACGGTATCGTTCGCGGCGAAACGAAGAAATACGTTTACGACCTTGACGTACGCACGCAGGAACAGCTGATTGTGTCGGGCGCGGTGAAAGTTATAATAGTCGCCGACGCTCCGAACGAAACGGCAACGGCAAACGCCGCGCAAACGGCGCAAGTCGCGGCGGAATAGGCGCATATAATTACAATTAACGAGAGGTGTCAATATGACTAAGAAAAAAGAATTGAAAAAATCGATAGAAGCGTCGCGCGCGGAAATCGATAATCTGACGTACAAACTTCAACGCTCGATGGTAGCTATAATCGAAGCGATTGTGGAAAACCGCAAACCGAGCGACAAGGACATAGAATACTTTAAAACGTTTTCCGCTCTTATCGACGTTGAACGCGCGAACCTGCAAAAACTGACGGAACAGTTGGCAACGCTTAACTGACGCGCGAACGCGCTTTCCGTTAGAAATCGGACAACGAAAGTTTCTTTGTAAAATGTGCGGAAGTTTCATTCCGACAAACAATCAAAAAAGTCTCTCCCGCTGCATAGTAGCGGGAGAGACTTTTTTATTAGAACGTACGCGGACGGTTTTTTTTTGCAACACCGAATTGTCAACGCGATACGAAGTAATAAAAGGCAGATAAACTCGTTTAAAACTGTTTAGTCGTTTATGATAAAAAACGCTTTTTCGATAAATTAAACACGTAGTCGTTTGTGAAACCGCTTGCCGCAACGGAAATCACTCGAAAAGTTTATTGTAAATTTCTTCGGCGACTTGAATGGAAGTTTTGCCGTCGGTAGAGACTATTACGTCGGCATAACGCGAATAATACGCGCTGCGTTCCGCAATTATCGCTTCTATTTCGTTTGCATTAAGTCCGTCGAAAAGAGGGCGCGGAGAATCTCCCAAACGGCAAAGAACGGAGTCCGCCGTCACCGTCAGCCACACTACCGTAGCGTTACGGGCAAAGGAAGCGAAACCGTCGGATAACACGCTGCCGCCACCGCAGGAAATAACGACGTCGTTTACGTCTTGCAAACTGCTTAAAACAACGCTTTCCGTTTTGCGGAACTCCGCTTCGCCCGACGTTTCGAATATTTCCGATATACTGCGTTTTGCCGTGCGTTCCGCTTCTTTGTCTACGTCTATATGTTTAAGCCTCAGTTTGTCCGACAAAAGCGCGCCGACCGTAGATTTGTAGGAACACGCAAAACCTATCAAAATTATTTTCATTTTTTATCCTTGACAGAATTCACCGCAAAGTCAACCGCTTCGAAATAGCTTTCTATGCCCTTGCCGTAAAAATACCCCGCGCATACGTCTTTAAGTACGTCCGTTTTGCGGAAATCTTCGCGCGAATAAATATCCGACATATGAACTTCAATAACGGGGACGTCGATACATTCGATGCAATCGCGCAAAGCGTAGCTGTAATGGCTGTACGCGCCGGCGTTAAATATCACGGCGTCGCACTTCGTCTGCTGCAATATTTCCACAAGACGTCCTTCGTAATTGCTATGCACCGTTACCGTCTTTACGTCTTTTTCCTTAGCGTAAGCGGCAACCTTTTTTTCTAAAACGTCCAGAGTGTCTTTGCCGTAGCAGTCGGGATTACGCCGTCCCAGCATATTCATATTAACGCCGTTAAGTAACAGTATTTTCATTTTGCGTCCCCTTTTTTAATTATTGCCGCATAATTTGACGCTTGACGCCGCCGCGACTTTACCTCGAAATCGACTGATTGTATTTTTCCAGAAATTTTACGAAACCGCCGTAGTCGTTACAAATAGGCGTTCCCGTCCACAGCGAAAAGCTTTTTGCGCCCTGATGATACAGCATTTCCAAACCGTCCACGTACTTGATATTGCGGCGCAGTGCTTGATTTCTTATTCCGCTTTTTCCCTTATACGCCGCGACAAAAGCGAACTTCGTACTTTCGGGCAGGACGATATTCTGCTCGAATTCGCATTCGGGCACAAACGACAGCACTCCGTAAGGCGCATCAACCCCCTGTAAACCGTACTTTTCCGTAAGCAACCGCGCTTTTTCTTCCGTGCGGTTTATGATCTTCATTTTGCAACCGTATTGCTTCAATACGGAAATACATTCTTCGGCTGCTCCGCCCGCGCCTACTATCCACAGAGACTTTCCGTAAAAATCCACTCCGTTGTTTTCAAGAGCTTGCACCAAACCGTATCCGTCGGTCGATTGCGGAAGGACGTTTTTTCCTACTGTGTTGACGGAAGGCGACGCGCCGTTCAACAATTCCGCCACGCGCCGCTTAAACGGCATCGTAACGTTCAATCCGTCGAAGCGGTCGATAACGTTTAACAACTCTGCGTCGGCTATATCGCGCGGAAGCGTTACCGTATCGTAGCTGCAGCAAACGTCGCAACGTTCGGATAAGTACCCCATAAGATAAGGCGACATGCTAAGAGCGACCGACGAACCTATAAGTCCCAGTTTTAGCGGACGTATTCCGAACGCTTCCGAAAATTCGGGGAACGACACCGCAAACGGAGTTTCGTCGATAATGCCTCCGCCGCAAACAAACGAAATAACCGCCTCGCACATAGCTATGCGGTGATCTCCGAAACTTTTAAACGCAGGATGCTTTGCAACGTTTCCGTCGGATATTACGGTAAGATTCTCTCCGTCGAAAACCGCGTCGCTGCCGCATTGTTTCGCCATATGGATTATCGCGGATATTCTGTTACATTCCTTGTATTGCAACTCGGAAACGCCGCAAAACACGTGTCTGCCTTCGATTGTAAAAGCGATAACGGCAAGCAGAGGTATCTCGTCGATTGCGTCGCAAACGTCCGCCGCAGACGCGTACAGCGGCTTCAAATCGCTTTTGCCTACCGTTATATCGCCTACCGTCTCGCCTAAAACGTGCCTTACGTTTTCGAATCGGATATTTACGCCGCTCCCCGCAAGCACCCGCAAAAATCCCGCTCGCCGTTCGTTGAGCAATACGTTACGGCAAATCAACGTTCTTTTAGACATAACCGCCGCGCCGATTTGATACGCTACGGACGATATGTCCGCAGGCAACGTGATATCGAGCGGAGAAACGTCGCTTTTTCGTACCGTTACCGACAAACCGTCGACGACGATATCGGCGTTGAGAGATGCCAGCATAAGCTCGGTATGATTTCGGGTGGCGATTTTTTCCGTATAAGACGTTTCTCCTTCGGCAAACAGACCCGCAATTAAAACGGCGCTTTTTACCTGCGCCGAATCGACTTCGGCGCGTATTGCCGCTCCCGAAAGCTTTCCGCCCAGACTTTCAAACAGAAAACCGTCGCCCGTTGCGAACTTTGCGCCAAGCTTTTCCAACGGCTTCAAAACGCGGTCCATAGGACGTTTGCAAAGAGACTCGTCTCCGACGAATTTTGCACGAACGCCCAACCCCGCGACGAGTCCCGCGAGCAGTCGCGCTGAGGTGCCGCTGTTTTTACAGTCTAAAACGACGTTGTCGCAGGGGGATGATATGGGAGTTACTTTCGCTGCGGAACCGTCGATAAATATTTCCGCCCCTAATTTGCGCAGACATTCGGCTGTGGCAAGCACGTCGTCGCAAACGGAAATGTTGCGTATAACGCTGTTTCCCTTTGCAATGGCGGCAAATATCAGAGCGCGGTGAGACATAGATTTGTCGCCGCGCGCTACGTTGGTATTTATATCGAATTGTCCGTTTAATCTAAGCATAGCAGTTTAATATAATCCGCGATTACAGCAACAGGGATTTTACGACGTCTAACGGCATCTCGGTAAAAGCGAATTCGTGCGGCAATATAAACGCTACTTTGCCGAACGCGTTTTTCTTGTCGTTGACCGTATAATTAAGTATTTCCTCCGTCAACGGATAAATTCGGAACTTTTCGGAAATTTCCGATCGCCATTTGCGGCAATAATCCTGCGGACATTTACCCGCCTTAAACGCCAGCAACGTTTCGTAATATAATCCGTTTGCCACAGCTTTGCCGTGAGAAATACCCAAACAAAGCTCCATCGCGTGTCCTATGGTATGACCGAAATTAAGCAAACGGCGTTCGTTCGAATCGTACGGATCGCGCTTGCAAATTTCTTCTTTGTACGATACGCACGCTTTGATTACTGCTTCCGTATTATCGACGGGAATCGCGCTTATTTCCTCCGACAGCATACGGTATTTAATCAGTTCGCCGTATCCGTCGTTAAGCTGTTCCGCATTTAAAGTACGCAAAAAATCGAAGTCTATTACCGTATCGGCATTATAAAACGTGCCTACGGCATTCTTTACCCCGTCCAAATCGACGGCGGTTTTTCCGCCTATACTGCTGTCTATTTGCGCAACCAACGTCGTGGGGACGTGTATAAGCGACGTTCCGCGTTTGTAAATACTTGCGGCAAAACCCGCCGCGTCCCCGATACTGCCGCCGCCTACCGCAACTACGGTGCCGCTGCGTGGCAATTTCTTTAAGAGAAACCACTTACACAGTTTTTCCGCTTCCGCAAAGCATTTCGCTTTCTCGCCCTGCGGCAGAATGTAAACGTTGTCGCCCTTTATTCCGTACAAACGAGCTATATTGCCGTCGGTCACTATAAGACAGTCCGAGTATTCGCTTAGAACAAATTTTCTGTACGTTATCATCAGGCTTTACCTTGCTTAATCAGTTGATTCAACAGCACGTACGCCAAAATATTTTCGGCGATAACTCCGACGTTAGGTACTACGCAGGTATCTGCGCGCTCGTAATGCGCCTCAGTTTCCTTTAACGTAACGCTGTCATACGTAACTGCGCCTTTTACGGTAGGAACGGGTTTTACGGTCAAACGGCACAGTATATCGCGGCCGTTGGTAATACCCGACACTATCCCTCCGCAGTTGTTGGTGGCGTAAACTATTTTACCGTCGTTTACCTCTAATTTGTCGTAACATTCCTTGCCGCTTAAAATTCCGTATTTTTCGGCGATTCCGAACGATATTCCTTTAACGGACGGTATTCCCATAAGGTTTGCGGAAATCCGCGCGTCCAACCGTTCCTCATACGGCAAAATCTCGCCCAACCCCATAGGCACTCCGCAAGCTCCCACCGTCACCGCGCCGCCCAAACTGTCGCCGTTTTCTCTCGCAACGTCTATTTTCTTCATCATGCGTTGCGTGGCGAGGGGGTCTGCGCAGTGCAGCAATGCAAAATGTTCTTCCTGTTCGGATACTCCGAAACGGTATTTTTTACGCGACGAAACGCCGCCTATGCTTTCGACGTAATGATACGTAAATATGTTAAAACGTTTTAAATACTGCCTGCAAATTGCTCCCAGCACTACGTAACACACGCTGTTGCGCGCAGACGCAATCTCGTTGAGCGCGCGAACGCCGCTGTTTTCGAAACGCGCCTGCCCTACGACGTCCGCGTGACCGCTGCGTAAGGCGGTTATCTCGCTTCTTTTTTCCGCGCAAGCATTGGCGACGAAAAAACGCAGTTCGCCGTTAACCGTTACGGTATCGCCGAATCCGTCGAACGCCGCTTCGTCGCGAAACGTCTGTCTTGAACTGCGTCCGTAACCCGTTTTTCTTGCGGCAAGCTGTTTGTTTATTTCGGCGACGTCAAACGTAAAGCCGTTCAGAAGTCCTTTGATCACTCCTCCGTATCCTTTTCCGTGAGACTCGCCGTAAAATTCGAACGTTATCATTGTTAATCCTTCCACGCATTTGGACAAATACGTTTTTCCTTGAACCAGTCGGTATCTTTCAGTTTGATACTGTTGTTGGAAAAGTACATCATGTCCTCGCCGTCGGCGTTGCACGAAAATACTATGTTGCCGTTCATCGATTTAACGGTACCCTTACTGCTCCAACCCGTATCGCAGTAGAAATCCACCATTGTAGTCACGAACACTTTATCTGTATATTCCGCGACGTTGTCTATAAATTGCTGCGTGGGAAATTGATTTTCGTTGGCTTTTGTATATTCGCTCGTGCCTGCGCACGTGCAAACGCATACGTACTCGGGCGTAAGCTTTTCCATAAGCGCTTTGGACGACGAAGTTTTACTTCCGTGATGCCCCGCTTTGTACACCTTGCAGTGAGGCAATTCGTCTTTGTAATATTCTACGAGTTTTGCCTCGCCCTCCGCTTCGAGATCGCCCGAGAAGAAGTAATGATTGACCTCTCCGCTGTCCAACGTCTGATTGAGCATTACGCATACGGAGTAATTGTTTTCATCGCTCGTCGTGTTTTCGTAATAATAATTATACAGCACTTCCATCTCGACGCTGTCGGACAAAGCGTACGTCCTGCTTGCGCCGTTGGCATTGTTGTAACAATCCAATGCGGAATAGCGCTTCGCTCCGTTGTTTACCGCCTGCGCGCGTTTTTCCAAATAGTTACCGTAAAGCGTGTTAGCGCCCTTAGCGGTTGTTACGTTCTGATTAGTCAGAGCGAAATCTATAATCGTTCCGCATTTGTACTTTTCGAAGATCCCCTGCGCTTTGCTTGTTCCCACAAAACCGGCAATATGGTCCTGATGCGCGTGCGTCGCTATTACGTATTCCAACTTGCCGTCGGTTACGTAATTGTCGATATATTCCGAGATCGTAGCGGCAGAAGACTGTCTGCTGCCCGCGTCGATTAACACGTCACAATCTCCAGCTTTGATGTACACGCTGTCGCCTACGTACTTGTTGCCCAACTCCAAAAAGTGTATGGAAAGTTCCTTTTCCTTTATTACGGATACGTCGTACGTTTCGCTGTTGAACGCTCCGCCGATAAATCCGTCCTCGCCGTAAATTACGGTATTGTACCAACCGTTAAAATAGCCGAAAATCGCAATCCCTACTATCGCGATAATCAACAGTACCAACAAAACGCGGAAAAATTTTTTCTGTTTTTTATTGCCTGCTTTAACGGCGCTTTCCGCAGTTGCCGCAACGACGCCTGCTACCGCGTCCTTGTTATCCTTAAAACTTTTACTCGTATCGTATTTTTTCGCCGCCTTAACTACGCGGTTTACGTTTGTTTTTGCAGAGCTTTTGCCGCTCGACTTCTTTTTCCCCGATGCGGATTTGCCGCTTGACGACTTCTTTTCTGCCATAAATAGCTTCCCCCCCCCCCGTTCTATTTTACGTTCCGTCCGCGCGCTACGCCTGACCGTCGCTTTCTTGTTGATCCCACGCGGCAGGGCAATCGCGGTTAGTCTTAAACCAATCGGTATCTTTCAGTTTGATATTATTATTGGTGCAGTTAAGAGAAATTTCTCCGTTTACGCACGAGAACACTATATTTCCGTTCATCGACTCGTATCCGTTATTGTACCACTTCTCGCCGCCTTTACCGTCCGACTTCCATATAATCTTTCCGAGAGTGGTCACGTATACTTTGTCCGTATAGGGCGCTATTCTGTTGATAAATTCCTGCGTGGGGAAGCTGTTCGACAAATCCTGAGGAACGATTTTCAAATACTCGACGTTTCCCGCGCAGCAGCAGATACAAACGTATTGCGGTTTGATTTTTTGCAGCAACGTTTCGCTCGAAGACGTAGAGGAACCGTGATGTCCCGCCTTGTACAGCACTACTTCGGGTAAATTCGGATTAAGCTCGACCAATGACCTTTCGCCGCTCGCTTCCAAATCTCCCGTGAATAAATAGTGATTGCTCCCCTGAGTAATAAGCGCGCATACGGAATAATTGTTTTCTTCGCTGCTCTTTTCCGTGTAATATTTATGTTCCAGAATTTCCATCGTAACCGAGCCGTCGCCCGTCAGATCGTAAACTTTCTGCGCGCCGTTTAAACCTTTTACGCAGTCGTTCGCGTTATATACGTTTGCGCCTTCCTCTTTTTCCGCTTCGACCTTTGAGCAGAAATTCTTATATAAATCGGAGGTTGCGTTAAAGAGAGAAAACTGTATTATATTTTCGCATCTGTATCTGTCCAAAATACCCGGCGTCGAACTCGTTCCTACAAAACCGGAAATATGGTCGGTATGGGCGT
This sequence comes from Corallococcus sp., assembly GCA_023667435.1. GTDB lineage: Bacteria > Bacillota > Clostridia > Christensenellales > CAG-314 > Fimimonas. The sequence goes on from JAMPAB010000002.1 coordinate 57,010, forward strand.
GCGTCGCAATTACGTACTCCAACACTCCGTCGGTACAATACTTTTTGATATAGTTGTCTATTGTTTTCGCGCTGCCCGTCGTGCTTCCCGCATCGATAAGAATATCCGTATCTCCCGCCTTAATGTAAATACAGTCGCCCGTGCTTTGATTTTCGAATTCCAAAAAGTGTATCGACAAATTACCGTTTGCGATAATTTCGGAAGAACCGTCGATTACAGTAACGTCAACAAAACAGTTTTTCGTTTCTCCTCCGTCCGTATAGCTTACGGTGACTTTTTGCGAACCCGCAGTCGTCGAGCTGAATCCTCCTACGGAAAAGTTGGTGACGGTTTTGCTCGAACCGTCGCTGTAATACGCGGTAACTGCGATATCGGCGCTCGAAAGTTTTCCTCCTACCTCGATATTGCCTCCGTTGTACGTTGCGGTAATCGAAGTCAAAGTCGGATCTACTACTGAAACGGATTTGACCGTAACCGCAACGTCCTTTGTTTTGGTAGTTACGCCGTTAGTATAACCGACGGTAACGGTCTTATCGCCGCTTGTAGAAAAATCGTAAGTTAAAGTAAAGTCCGTAACCGTTTGCGTCGTTCCGTTGTCGTAATTTGCAGTAACGGCAAAGTCGCTTTTATTCAACGTATCGCCGACGTATATCTCTCCGCCGTTATACGTCGCGGATATAGAAGTCAACGTCGGAGCTATGACGGAAACGGTCTTGACGGTAACCGTAAACGAAGCCGCTTTTGTAACTCCGTTATCGGTATATCTTACTACAACCGTTTTGTCTCCGCTTGCAGAGAAGTCGTACGTAAGAGTATACGAAGAAACGTCCTTTTCCGAATTGTCGCTGTATAACGCGGTTACTTTGACGTTCGATTTGTCCAAAACGTCGCCTACGAACACGTCTTCGCCGTCGTACGTTGCCGTAATCGACGTCAACGACACTTTATTGCAAGCTGCCGCGCAAAGACACGCTACGGCAAGCAGAAAGACCAGCAGAGTTATTAACAGCGCGTTTTGCAATGATTTTCTTTTAAACGTTTTCAACATAGCACGCCCCCCCCCCCACGTTAACGTCGGCGTATTTGCAGTAACTCTTTTATTTCGTCCATCTTCGCCATTGCGGCGCGATAGCCTTCTTCAACCATTTCGTCGATATACGACAAACTGGTATTTTTGTACTGCGACAGTTCGGGTTCTATCACGATATCGCTGTTGTGATACCCTTTGTACATAGTAGATTTCGTCGTTATATTCCACGTCGCGACAAGCGTGTCAACCAACTTGCGCGATTGCGTTCCTTTGCCGCGATTGTGATTCAAATCGACGCCGATAACGATTTCCGCGCCCATGCGGCGGCATACGTCGGCAGGCATATTGTTGAGCAGACCTCCGTCGACAAGCAGCATACCGTCTATTTCCACAGGTTTGAACAATGCCGGTACCGCGCACGATGCAGACACCGCCTGCGAAACGTTGCCCGAGTTAAGCACCACCTCGCGTCCTTCGGTAATATCCACCGCAACTGCGGCAAACGGCGTCGATAAGTCGTCGAACGTTTTGTCGCATAACAGCTTGTCGGCAATTTTCGCTATGTTGGCAGACTCCGAACCGATTACGATGCGCGAATTGAGAACGTCTTTTCTGCGGACGTTTTTTCCTTCCTCTATAATGTCGTCAAGAGAAACGCCAGCGCAATACATCGCGCCCATCAAGCTTCCAGCGCTTGTACCCGCAACGCAATCGAATCCGATGCGGTTTTCTTCGAACGCGCGCAGTACGCCTATATGCGCAAACCCTCTCGTTCCTCCGCCCGATAAGGCAAGTCCAAGTTTGAATTTCAACGGTATTTTGCCGTCGCTATTCAGTTTTTGTTGTTTACCGAAAATTTTCACTGATATATTATACAATATAAAAACGGTTTTGGCAAGACCGACAATTCAGAATAACCGACTTTAATAAAAAAAAAGAATCCGTCGCCTAAGCTTGCGGATTCTTTAAAACTGTCAAATAAATATTCGATTGTAAACGCGTTGCGTTCTTTTATTCCTGAGCGCTCGCGGAAGGAACTTCCTCGTTTGCCTTAGCGGCGTTTCTGAGTTGAATTGCGCCCACCAAATACAACACGGGGATAACCAAACCCAACAAAGCGGAGAACCATTGTCCGTAAATGATGTCCATTATCGCCCCTATACCGCATACTACGATAACTACAATCGCCGTAATAAAGCAAGCCTTAGAGGACTTCTGCATAACGCCGATTACGCCTGCGGCAATGTAAGCAGCGGCATCGATAAGGTATACGACGCCCAGAATGATTATCATAAGACGCACAGCCGCTTCTATCGTTGCCGCATCCGCGCCCGAATCTTCGATCGCGCCGCCGATAATTCCCGAAACAAGGTCTCCCGCCGCGAAGAAAATCAACGCCATAAGGGCAAGAAAAGCGCCGCAGACAATCATTAAAATACTGGATACTTTAAGTAATTTGTTCTTTTCCATAACAGTTACTCCTTTTTCTTTTTTAAGATTGTTTTAAGTATACCCCCCCCCGTATGCAAAAGTCAAGTATTATCGTAAAATTTAAATACATTTTTTCGCTTTTAATCGACAGCGACGGCAAAGCAATCTACGTACAATAACGCTCGCGCTTGCTCGCGGCAAATAAAAAACAGTCTGCGGTAAAACAGGTTTTTTCCCTAATTGCCGCAAACTGCTTAAATATGTAAATAATTACGTTGATACGCTCGGATTATTTCTTGAAATAACGGTTGTAAAGTCCTTCGAACGCTTTGCCGTGACGGGCTTCGTCGCGAGCCATTTCGTGAACGGTATCGTGAATAGCGTCGAGCCCTGCCGCCTTAGCGCGTTTTGCCAAATCAGTTTTGCCCATAGTAGCGCCGTTTTCCGCTTCGATACGCATAGCGAGGTTTTTGGCGGTGCTGTCCGTCACAACTTCTCCCAAAAGCTCGGCAAACTTAGCTGCGTGCTCCGCTTCTTCGTAAGCGGCTTTTTCCCAATACAAACCTATTTCGGGATAACCTTCGCGGAAAGCCACTCTCGCCATTGCAAGGTACATTCCCACCTCGCTGCATTCGCCGTTGAAATTAGCGCGAAGATCGTCCAAAATATCCTTAGACGCGCCTTTCGCGACGCCTACAACGTGCTCCGCCGCCCAGCTGAGTTCGCCCGCTTGCGCTACGAACTTTTCTTTGGGAGCTTTGCATTGAGGGCACGAAGTCGGAGCCTCGTTTCCTTCGTGAACATAACCGCATACAGAACATACAAATTTCATTTCAGTAATTCTCCTTTTTATTTTTAATAAATTTTATTGTTTTCAATTTTTCGACTTGCCTTTTGCAAGATTTTTCCGCTTGCGGAATTATTCTTCGTCAAGCGTAAATTCCTCTGCGCCCACGCCGCACAACGGGCAGATTTCAGGGGGTTCTTCGCCTTCGTGAACGTATCCGCATACGCTGCATATCCATCTTTTCATTTGTTTTTCTCCTTATTTATTTTTGTCCGACATTCGTCGCAACAGCCGTAAAACGTAACTTCGTACCTGTCGACGTCGGCAAGACTGTGCTGGACGTTTATATCCGACGGCAGGACGTCCTCGATTCTTCCGCAACGGGAGCATACTTTATGAGCGTGTTCTTCTACTCGCGCGTCGTAGCGTTCGGTGACGCCTTCGACGCTTATCCGCTTTACTCTGCCGACAGAACAAAGCTCGTCCAAATTGCGATACACCGTTGCCAAACTTACGTTGGGAATTATTTCGCGCGTTTTGCCGTATATCCACGTAATATCGGGGTGCGAATCGGTTTGAGACAACACCTTGTATACCGCTTCGCGCTGCGAAGAAAATCTCATTAAATACTCCTCATTTACAATTATATGATAAACTTTATCGGTTAATTTGTCAATATTTTTAAAAAATTTACAAAAAAAATTTTCGAAAAAATAAACGGCAAAAGTAACGCGGTCAAACGCTTGAAAAATTTACGCAAGTGCAATAAAATAATTGTCGGTGATAATATGAACGTACAGCAGCTTTTGTCCCCTTTCAGACGGGCGGTTAACGATTACAATATGATAAACGACGGCGACAAAATAGCCGTAGGAGTTTCGGGCGGAAAAGACAGCCTCGTTTTGCTTACGCTTATGCGCGAGTACCAAAAATATTTCCGCTGCGACTTTCAGCTTACGGCGGTAACGATAGATATGGGGTTTGCCGACGGCGTTTACGCCCCAGTAAAAAAATACTGCGAGGAAATAGGCGTTTCCTACTCCGTCGTATCTACCGACATTGCGGAAATAATTTTCGATATACGCAAAGAGAAAAATCCGTGCAGTCTTTGCGCAAAAATGCGCAGAGGCGCCTTAAACGGAGAGATAACTTCGAAAGGTTTCACCAAACTTGCGTTGGGGCACCACCTCGACGACGTCGTGGAAACCTTTATGCTCAGTTTGTTTTACGAAGGCAGACTGAATACCTTTCAACCCAAATCGTATATGTCGCGAAGCGGCGTCACACTGATACGTCCGATGATCTACCTTAAAGAAAAAGATATAGTAGGCGCAGCAAAAACATTGCCTGTGGTACACAACCCATGTCCTGCCGACAAACATACGGAACGCGAAAATATGAAATCGCTTCTTAAAGAACTTTCGAAGAAATATCCCGACCTGACGGAAAAATTCGCAAACGCAATTATGCACCCCGAACGGTATAATCTGTGGGATAAGACGGAAAAGTAGACGGCTTGCCGAATAACCGCGCAATTAAGGCGAATTTTGTCATAAAATTGCACAAACCGACGTTTAATATACTACTGAACGTCGGAGACTGCAATGAAAGAATATATAACGGAACGCGTAACGGAAATAGCGCACTACCTTGTCGAAAACAAATGCACGGTAAGGGAAGTCGCCGACGTTTTCTGCGTGAGTAAATCCACCGCGCATAAAGACCTGTCCGAGCGTTTGCCGCAGCTGGACAAAGAGCTCTACCTAAGCGCGTCGGATATCCTAAAAGAAAACTGGGACGAACGCTACGTACGCGGCGGCGAGGCCACAAAAAGAAAATTCAAAGAAAAATAAAGCTTGCCGCATTTAATTCGACGTACGCGCAAACTTGTAATGTTTCGAGATTGCATAAAATTCGCGATTCGGGAAAGCATCGCTGAAATTTGCATAATCCTACAATAAATCGGCAACCGAGAAATCGCAAGGATTTCTCGGTTGTTTGCATAAGTTCCGATATAAGCTTTTGACGTCGCTATGCGCGGCGCAAACCTGCCGAGTTCGCTTTTTGCGCGTGAACGTACGCCCGAAGATAAAACCCGTCGCCGCGAAAATCGAAACAAATACGCAGTTTAACGCAGCCGTACGGTTTTATTTACCATCTATTCTTTGCGTGTTCGCAAAACGCAACGAAGGGAGGAACGTACAGGCGCTGACCGTCGTCTAGCACTACGTAACCGCACCACAACCCGAAACGCTGATGACAGCTGTTGTTTACGACGACCGCATTCGTTGTCGTATAATTGTCGTACAGCATTTCGACGTCGAATACAAAACGCTTGTCGTCGGATATGTAATGGTAGGCGTCGCCTAACTGCATTTCTTCAACGTTGCCCAACTTGTACGCTTTGTTGTCGTAAAAGAACATATTTTCCGTAGCTTTCGACGTGTCGCCGAATCCCCAACCGATGTTAAATCCGAAATGCTTTCCGTCCACAATCGTTCCGCCGTTACCCCATACCCAGCTGTGCGAATAAGGCCAAACGCCTCTGCCCCAGTCCAGTAAACCGAAGCCGTTGTGAATTTCGTACGCCATATCGTCTATACGGCATCTGCCGTCTACGGTAAAACAGTTTTCTTTGTAGTTAAGATACCAGTGACGTTTCTGCTCGAAGGGGGTTGCTATAACCATTTTTTCCTTTTGAGAGGAGCAGTTGGTAAGCATTACGTCTATTTCCGCTTTTATTCCTTTTTTAGTGGAATACGTCAAAGACAAACGCCGTCCTTTGTCCGTAACCTCGAATTGCGCAAGCAGATTTTCCGAAAAATACTGTAACACGTTGGGAAATTCGGGATTTAACGGCATTTTATCTTTAAATACGTTTTGAAACATTATCTGTTTGCCGACGGAACGGCGCTTGCCCGTATCGAGATCGATAAGGGTCGCCGAAACGGACGAAGCGTAGGAAACGTGCCCCATTGTCATCTGCAACACTACGTGACCGAAGTGCATCTGATAAAAATCCCACTCTTTAAGCCTTAACGGAGGACATTTAACCTTACTGCGGTCGTAAAGATAGTACATATGCCGCGCAAAGCCGGGATTTTCCAAATTGCCCGATTTATTCAACAGTTTCTGATTGCTTTTGATTTCGTTCATAATATTAACCTTTTTTGTTTCCGAACAGCATTACAAGCCGCATAAGCAATTCCAGTATTTCGACGTACAGATAAATCAACGTAGTAACCAGCGAAAAAGCGACGCACCACTCGTACTTTTTGTCCGCGCCGGCGTTTACGAGATAGTCCACGCTTTGCATATCCCACGCGAGCGTTATTGTAGCCCAAATTATACACACTGCGGAGACGGCAAGTTGAATCCACCACAGGGCGGAAAAATCTCCGAACGCGCCCGTAAGAGATATCAACCAAACGATAAGTTCCAACACGATAAGACTGAAAAACGCAATCATCAAACCGCGCATAAATTTACTGCTGATTTTCACTCCCAGCAGTCTGTTGACGGCAAGAGAAATGAGAAATACTATCGCCGTACCCAAAAATGCGGCAAAAGCTATTCCCGGATAGAAAATATCCACGAACAGTGCCAGTATGCCGAGCAGGCATCCCTGCAAAATAGCGTATATTACGCTCAGTACCTTAGCTGCGGACGGAACAAAGGCGATGACGATAGCTATTACGATAAGCGGGACGGCGCAAACGGCCGTAGCTATGCCGACGGCTACAAGCGCTTCGCCCACATATCCGTTGCCTATTGCCCACAGCATAACAAACTCGGTAACTATCGCAAACAAAATCGTAAGAAAAGTCAGTAGCGCCGACTTTCCGTAAACGCCTTTATAGGTTACCGATTCGGTTTCCGTTCCCAACTCGTTGCGCTGTGACTTCGCTACCCAACGTCTGACAGACGGATTGCCCATTCTCATAATTCCAAATCTCCTAGATTGATTGTTTTAATTGTAGCACAGTTTCCGCAATTATGCAAGTTAACTCGACAGTAAGATTTTTCCCGTAAAATCGCTTCGTTAAACGTCGGGCGCGCAACGGCAAATCTACTACGTTTATATCGAAATACACGTTCGAATAACCGTATTATACGCATTGTGCTATACATATGCGATATAATCAGTTGTCAAAACAAAAAACTTGCGATATAATACGTACGCAAACGGCTTGACGTATTCTTTCGGCAAAGAACAGTCGATACGTTTGCAATCGCGCGGTAAATGCACTAAATCCGATTCCGCCGATTAAAATATAAAGAAAATATTTTGGAGGTTTTATGAAAGTTGAAACAAGACGAGTATCCGTTGCGATACTGAGCGTAGTTTGCGCGCTATTTTTGATACTGGGCGTAACGCTGTTCGACACGAACAACGCTTTTCAGACGTATGCCGAAAGTGCGGAACAAATTACGTCTACATACTACTACGACCATCTTAAAAACTTAAACGGTAGCGACTACGCTATGGCAAAAGAGTTTTACGACATTTTAGACGAGTTGAATACGACGGGCGACTTTAAAGACGGCGTAATCAACAAGGAATTAAGCGAGGTTTTGACGCCCGCAGAAATTGCAAGCTGGGTAGAAAACGGAAATCTCGATATCCCCAAAGCGTTCGGCGCGGCAAGGGATTCCTATTACTACGATCACCCCGAATTGTTCTACGTGGATTTGTACAAACTCACGCTTAGCGCGGGACGCGTAAACGGAACGTACGTCGCGTACCTCGACTGCGGCACGGAAGCAGACTGCTATATGGATAACGGAGCTTTGACAAGCGAAACGGCCGTTAACAACGCAATCGCTGCTTACGAGCAGAAAATCCAAACAATCGTAACCTACGTCAAGACGAGCGCCGCGCAAAACTCTTTCGGCACCGCGCAAGATATGCTGTGGGCAAATTACGCTAACGAATACATTGCGGGACACGTCGAATACGACTACGAAGCATTAACTGCTGCAAACGCTTCCGAAAATTACAGCAAACCTTATATAGGCAACGCTTACGGCGCGCTTATCGAAGGGAAATGCGTATGCAGCGGTTACTCGTTTGCGTATAAAGCAGTTATGGACGCATTGGATATTCCCTGCGTAATAGTAAGCGGAATAAGCATTGACAAAAGTACCGACGGCGTTACCGACAAAGGCGAAGCGCACAGTTGGAACTACGTTTGGCTGCAAGTTCCGCAGGACGACAACGTTGCAGAGGCGGTTGCTCTTGCGGATACGGCAACAGCGAAGAATTGCGCCTGGTACGCTTACGACGTTACGTGGAACAGTACCGGTTCGGACACCTCCGCTTACGTTAACATGAGCGCGTACACGGCAAGCGTAAATCATTTGGCAGATCCCGTCATATCCACGTCGGGATACAATATGCCTTACCCTGAACTGTCCGCCTATAATTACGGCGCGGCAACGGTAGAAAGCGACTTTTACCACAGCAGCGCGTATACTCCCTACGGCAACGAAACGGACAACAGCGGCAATCCTCTTATGCAATACGTTACGTACGTCAGTTACAAAGGCAAAGGCGCTATCGCTCTGTTGGAAGACGGACTGCACATTGTTTACCGTCATTATGCTTACAACGACGACACAAACGAAATGTATTGGACGGCATGGTGCGATATAGGCAATATGTACAAGGATACACTGGGAATGACAGAGGAAGACGAAGGAAATCAAACGTACGCGCCCATAGCCTACAACTGCATGTATACGCAATTTGCGGTGGTAGATATCGAACCCGATATCAACTACAATCCTGACGATAAAATTCTCACAACTTCTCACACGAATTTCTATTACAGCAAGGACAATGCGGATTTCGGCGAACACACTGTATACATTTCTCCGTTGTACACAAACAAAGCTTTCGGAACGTACACCGCCGCGCCTTACGTTGTAAGCACTACTCCGCGCCATACGGGAGTTGTAACGATCAACGACTCGATGGGCGACGGAACGGGATCGGTTGCCGACAGCAAAGCGTTTGAAATCAGCGTGACTTACGACGAAAACCTGCACGTTTTGGACAGCAGCAAACCTATCGGCATCGAATTCGTTTCGAGCTTTGCGAATATCGATAGATACGCGGGATTCGTCGCGTATGAAGACGGTTCGTACGTAAAAATCGTAAACGGCAACACGTTGACGTTTAAATTCAAACCCAGTCTTATGTACGAACACAACAGCGAGTTGTACTCTTTCTACTTCTCCAACGTAGGTTCGACCAAACTGATGCCTAACGGAAACACGTCCGACAAACTGCCCAATCCTGCGCACTTCCACTTTGCAAGAAGCTATATGCAGTGCCCGTTGATTTTGGGACACGGCAAACTTTGGATAGATTGCTGCGCGCAACCGACGCTTGTAAGCAACTCCGACCTTGCGGCGATGGATTTCAAAGACCCCGACGGAAACTCAACGTTCTCCGAACAGGCGCGCAGTCAGATGATGCTCGTTGCCGAATCCGTCAAACCCGAAGTAGAGAGCGCGATGCTTTCGGAAATCAACAAGAGCGGACTTAAAACAAAGGATATCAAAGCAAGCGAAACGTACGACATCAACCTGCAAATCTGCGGCAAATATCCCGTAATACCCGACGGCAGTTACGTTAAAATAGCTCTCGGATTCCCCGAAGGTTACGGCCCCGAAGACGAAGGCGTCACATTTAAGCTGTATCACCGCAAACACGTTTCCGGCGATAAATATATCATAGAAGAAGTACCCTGCGTAGTAACGCAGTTAGGAATAGTAGCTACTGTTACAAGCTTCTCGCCTTACATGGTTGTAGCTGCCGACGCTAAGACGGTTTCGGCAAACAAGACAATTTACGCTACAATCGACGGAAAAGGCGGAACGCTCAGCCGCGAAGACGGAAAAGTTCAAACCTTATCGGGGGGGGCGACGTATACTTACACCGTTACGCCCGATGAAGGATACGGCATTTACAAAGTAATGCTCAACGGACAAGACGTAACGAGCAGCGTTCAAAACGGCAAACTGACCGTCGGTTACGACGATTTGCTCAACAACAACGAGCTTGTAATCAAGTATATTTCCGACGTTGCGGCGCAGCGTTACGCGGCGAACGACTTTGAGATCGTAGACCCCGTTACCGTCGTCGTATCGACAAAGGGCGAAGCAAGCATAGCCAAACCGAGCGCAGAGTTGGCAATCAACACAATTACGCCTGCTCCCTCGAACAACGCCGCGATTATCGTTATCGTATGCGTGGCGGTTGCAGTTGTTGCTGCGGCGTGCATAGTTGCGTTTATCCTTATTAAACGCAAACGCAACAACGCGGAAAAATAATGCACAACGCAAAAATTTAAAGCATAAAGACGCGCTTGACGAATTATTTCATTAAGGCGCGTAAATACGGCAAATACAATTACCAAAAGTCGTTTGATTTCGGACAATTCGAATTCAAACGACTTTTTCAGTATAATAAAACGGTCGATAGCTTGACGCGCTATCGGCCGTTATTGAAATATACGATATTAGGACGTCTCGACACAAGCAGAACGTTATTCGTCGCTACCCGACAGGTCATCCGGAGCGCGCTCTACAAGACAGTTGTTTTCCGACTTGTAAACTCTGTTATTCTCGTCAACGGTCAACGTTTCCAAAAGAGGACATTCGCGGAAGATGTTCTGTCCTATAGACGTCACAGTTGCAGATATGCTTACGCTTTTTAAAGAATCGCACCTGTTAAACACGTAGCTTCCCAAAGCAGTAACGCCTGCGGGAATTTCGAGACTTTGCAAATTGACGCACGATGCAAACGCCATATTATTTATTACGCGGAGATTATTGCCCAAAAATACGACTTTTTCCAACCTGTCGCAGTTGGCAAATCCGTCCGCAGCTATTTCCAATACGGGTCTGCCCTGATACGTCGCGGGGATATAGACAACAGCGGGACATTGCAACGACAATGCTCTTACCGACCATCCGCCCTTTATTTCGGAGAAACGAAGATATTCTCCTATTTTTGCGGGAGTTAAGCGCGTTTCGATATGCGCGCTGTCGTGCATACAAGTACGCGTTTCTTCGCCTTCCACAGCTTCGGTTGCTATTTTGCTCGTCACCCATTCGCCGTATTCGTGTCCGATAGGATCTATTCTTTTTCTTTGAATATGCTCGGAATCGTTTCCGCATACCGACAACGCAATACCGCTTTGAGTGCATGTCGGCGTTTCGATTACGGCGAACTCGCTCCAGTTATGTCCCAAAGCGTCGATTTCGCGCGACTCCGTATGTCCGTTATCGTTACGGCAATAACGCGTTTCAACGCCTTTGTCTACGCAAGTAGGGGAAAGCGTTACCGTCCATTCGCCGAAATCGTGTTCCGTTGCGACAATGCTTTGCAGTTGAACGTGAGCTGCGTCGTTGAGACATACCCTCATTTGCGACCCGTCCGACAGACAAGTCGGAGCGTTTACCGTCGTCCACTCTCCGTAACTGTGACCGATAGCTTTGACGGCGCGTTTATCCGAATTGCCGCACTTAGAGCAATAACGCTGTTCTACGCCGTCGACGACGCACGTCGGTTCCGTTACGATCTCCCATTCGCCCCAGCTATGTCCCGTCGCCGCCGTTTCGCGCGTTTGACGGATTTCGGAATTTGCAAGCGACGTACGCGCAAGCAACCCCGATTCTTCGCACGTGGGCGCAGTCACTACTTCCCATTCGGTAAACTGTTCGTCATGATCGCAGCCCGCAATCAACAATACGGCGAAACAAATAAATGCAACGGCGCACAATATCAATAGTTTATCTCGAATTTTCATATCGAACCGTAACTCCTTTTTACAAGTATATCTCGGATTACCGCGTTTGTCAATATTTTTCGCTTGACAAAACGCGGTCGAAAAATTAGAATAGAAACGCAGCGATAAATATAATCGCAATAAAATTTTATTGTAAAAATCAGGAGATTTAATACTATGGCAGAGCTTACAATGGATAAACTTGTCAACCTCGCAAAGGGACGCGGATTTGTGTTTTCGGGCAGCGAAATATACGGCGGACTCTCCAACTCGTGGGATTACGGCCCGCTGGGCGTCGAGCTGAAAAATAATATCAAACAGGCATGGTACCGCAAGTTTGTAAAAGAGCACCCATTAAACGTAGGACTCGATTCGGCAATAATAATGAATCCCAAAACGTGGGAAGCCACAGGACACCTCGCAGGATTTTCCGATCCTTTGATGGACTGCAAAAGCTGCAAAACGCGCTATCGCGCGGATAATCTTATAGAGGAATATCAAGCGAAACACGGTATAGAAAGCACCGTCGCCGCTATGACCGACGACGATATGTCGTCATACATAAAGGAACACGAAATTCACTGCCCCGTATGCGGAAAGTGCGATTTTACCCCCATACGCAAATTCAACCTTATGTTCAAAACCTTTATAGGAGTTACGGAAAACTCCTCTTCTACCGTATATCTTCGTCCCGAAACGGCGCAGGGCATATTCGTTAACTTTAAAAATATCTGCCGCACCACGCGCAAAAAAGTACCGTTCGGCGTAGGACAAATAGGTAAAGCGTTCCGCAACGAGATTACGCCCGGCAACTTCATCTTCCGTCAAAGAGAATTCGAGCAAATGGAAATGGAATTTTTCTGCAAACCCGGCACGGACCTGGAATGGTTCGACTACTGGAAAAATTTCTGCAAACAATGGCTGTTGGATCTGGGGATGAAAGAGGAAAATCTGAGATTGCGCGATCACGACAAGGACGAGTTGTGTTTTTACAGCAAGGCGACGACCGACTTCGAAGTCAAGTTCCCGTTCGGTTGGGGAGAACTGTGGGGAATCGCCGACAGAACGGACTACGACCTGACGCGCCATCAGGAGACGTCGGGACAACCGCTCGATTACACCGATCCGCAAACAAACGAAAAGTATATTCCGTACGTAATCGAACCGAGTCTGGGCGTAGACAGAGCTTTCCTTGCGTTCCTTTCCAATGCGTACGACGAGGAGGTAGTAGGCGACAACGACGTACGCGTCGTACTGCACCTGCACCCCGAGCTTGCGCCCGTAAAAGCTTGCGTATTGCCTCTGTCGAAGAAGCTGGGCGAACAGGCTACCGCAATCTACAACGATTTGCTTAAAGAATTCGCCTGCGACTACGACGAAGCAGGAAGCATAGGAAAACGTTATCGCCGACAGGACGAAATAGGTACGCCCTACTGCGTAACGGTAGATTTCGATACCGAAACCGACGGTTGCGTAACCGTTCGCGACCGCGACACGATGCAGCAAGAAAGAATACCTTTGTCCGAGTTGAAAACTTATCTTAAAAACAGAATATTTATTTACTGAAAATTGCGCAGTCGAAGTTAAACCGACTGCGTTTTCTATAAAAAAGTTGCCGCAGGTTTTTATCCTGCGGCAGTTTGCTTAGTGTTATTGCATGCGTTTCGCCATCATTTTCTGAAACATTTTAGTATTGTAAAGCTTTAACGCGGCAGGCACGTCGAGTTGATTTTTTGCAAATCCTAAAACTTTTTCCGCATTGTGTCCCATATCGGCAATAAACATCAGACCCGAAACGAAACATGCCATATCCGAATTAAGGAACACGATCGGCATTGCCATTTCATGCGAAGTTGCAAGTCTGCCTATTGCGCCGTTTTCCCTTACAAGCGCTTCGTTACCTCCTGCCATTTTTTCAAATTCCTGCTTCATCCCCGTATCGGTCGAACCCGGAAGAAGCGCATTTACTCTTATTCCTCTCTTGCCGAATTCCACAGCTTTAAGCGAAGCGTAATAATTCATTGCGCGTTTAGAAAGAGTATAGGACATACCGCCGGTAGGAATTTCCTTAGGACAAACCTTCTTCATAAATTTTATCATTTCGTCCCACGTTTCCGCTTTCATAATCTTTTTGTACTCTTTCGCCCACTTTTCCCACATAAGACCGCCGCACGAGGTAACGTAAACTATCGCCCCTCCGTTTGTCATACGCTTGTCGAGATAAACGTCCGTAATATATTTATTAGCGATAAAATTAACCGTAAAAGTCGTCCAGTAACTCGTTTTTGCACCGCTGAGTCCCGCAACGCCGAAGAAACTGTCTATCTTTTGCGGAAGCTGCGCAAACGCTTCGTCTATGCTTTGTTTGTCCGAAAGGTCGCATTGTACAAATTGTTTCATTCCTTCGATTTGCAATTCGTTTCGGTCAAGACCGTAAACCTGCGCGCCGAGATTTACCAGCATTTCGCATACCGCCCTTCCTATACCGCTTGCCGAGCCTGTTACGACGCAAACTTTATTGTTATAGCCAAAATAATCTTGCATTTTCGTATCCTTCCTTGTATAATATAATGAGACAAAAGTCTCATTGAAAGTATAAATCAATTCCGAAGAAAATTCAACATACTGAATATCAAATGAGACAAAAGGGGCAAATTTTCTCATGAAAACTGCGGTTGTAAAACAATATTTGTGCGATGCTTTATTTCGCCTGATGGATAAAAAAGATTTTAATTCCATTACGATTAACGAGCTTGTAAAGGTTGCGGGAGTTTGCCGAGCTTCCTTCTACAGAAATTTTATATCTTTGGAAAGTATCGTTGACTTTTATTATCGGGAAATGTTTGCAAAAATCTATCCCGTCAACAGAATGACCGAAAGTAACATGGCGCAAACGGTCAAAAATATCTTTTCGTCTTTAAAATCGATGCGGAAACCGTTGTCGGTTTTAAGCAAACAGAATTTGTTGAACGGAATGGAAAAATACGTTTTTGACACAACGTTGAACAAAATAAACGAATTAGGCGTTATGAACAACCGTTATCAACCTTATTTTTTCGCGGGAGCCTCGTTTGCCCTTATAAAAGCCTGGATAGAATTCGACTTTTGCGAAAGCGAAGACGAAATGACCGAAATATTTTTCAAATCGCTAAAAGGTTATTTGTAATAAATAAAACAAACGCGCTCTATGCTCCGTAGCGCAGACTTCGACAACTAAGCGATGCTGCGCAAGCGTGACGTCCAACGCAATTCGACGGTACAAAATATTTCTGCGCGAGCCGAAAACTCGAAACAATTTGCAGACAATGCAATCGGTCCGACGGTCGCCGACAATCAGGCTGCCGTCAATGCTTTCCGTATACGTTTTGCAACCAACGGTTGCTTGATTGAAATTCCGTCCCGTGCTATTATTAAATTACAATAACATCGAAGGAGATCTCTATGTTAGATTTACAAGCCGTCGGCGAAAATATCCGCAGTCTTCGGATAAAAAACGGTCTGAGTCAAGACTATATCGCCGAATTGTTGGGAGTATCGCACCAGGCGGTATCGCGTTGGGAAAACGGTCTTGCGGTACCGTCGGTAGACAACATCGCAGAACTGTGCGAAGTGTTCGACGTCAGTTTCGAACAGCTGCTTTGCTTAAACGGAAAAATAGAATGGAACTCAAAAGATATATTTAAGGGACACAGCAGAATGTTCGTTGTAAAACAGATAATAAGCGGAGCGGTACGTTACGATATAGCGGGTAACTTCGACGCGTTTATGCCGCAGGAGCGGTTGATGATACTCAAAGCCGTCAAGGAACGGCGAATCGAGGCGGATATATCCGTACTCAGCCGCAAGTTGACGCCCGACGAGCAAAGATTTATGGGAGGTAAAAAATGAAGCGATTAATTTGCAAAAACACTCAAACAACGTTACTTGAAAAACGGATAATAGACGAAGAACGCGCCCGAGCGGAATTAAACAAACAAATAGCTATGGCGAATATGCGCGAATACCGCATACTGTCCCATATAAACAAAAACGGAGGTTTGTTATGAAAAACATCGACGAAATGCTGTGTTATATGGACGAAGAAGACGTTTACGAATTGGCGAAGGAAGTTATCGACGGAGGTCTCGATATGGAGTTGGGACGTATGCTCCCCTATATGGATGAGGAAGACGTAAACGAGCTTCTGAGCCTTGCTCTAAAACGAAATTTTAAATGCGACGTAAAGGAATTTTTGCCGTATCTCGACGAAGAAAAAGTCGATGAAATATGCGAAAAAATCGCCGCAGATCCCGAATATGCAAAAGATTTAACGTTGGACGACGTACTGCCGTATGCTTCGGAAGAAGGAATAGACAAACTGTTTACGACGTACGCGCGTCAGGGCAAGTTCGAACCGAAAGCTCTGCCGTACGTATCGGAGGAATGTTTACACCGTTTTGTGACGGAATATTGCGCCAATCCCGATTTCGACGTTGACATCGACGTACTGTATCCGTACCTCGAAAGCAAAGATATTTCGTTGCTCTTTAAAACGTATTTAAAAAAGCGTAAGCGGCAATAACCGATCCGTATTAGAATTAAATTGCGTTTTTGATTGCAAAAAGCGTTTGTTTTTAGTATAATAAATGCGTTCGCGCGGTCGTTAGACTTTGCGGACGCATTTAACGTTGCAGGAGTTGTAGCAATGGACATTAACGGAAAAATCACAGAAGAACTGGACGTTGCCAAATGGCAAGTTGACGCCGCCGTCAAGCTTATCGACGAAGGAAACACCATTCCCTTTATATCCCGTTACCGCAAAGAAGCGACGGGACAGCTTAACGACGAACAATTGCGCAAACTGTTCGAAAGACTGACGTATCTGCGCAATCTCGAAGAAAAAAAGCAGCAGGTGCTCAAAAGCATAGACGAGCAAGGACTTCTTACGGAAGAACTGCGCGATCAAATAGAAAAAGCGGAAACGCAGGTTGCGGTAGAAGACCTGTACCGTCCTTTCCGTCCCAAACGCCGCACGCGCGCCATTGTCGCTAAGGAAAAAGGACTGGAAGGACTTGCGAATATAATTCTGCTGCAGGAAACGAATAAAAATCCGAAAGAGTTCGCGGCGGAATACGTCAACCCCGAAAAAGGCGTAAATACGGTAAAAGAAGCTTTGCAGGGGGCGTTAGACATAATTGCCGAAATTATATCCGACAACCCCGAGTATCGCAAAGCAATTCGCGGTTTTACTTACCAACTGGGACAGATTACGTCGACGGCAAAAAAACCCGACGTAAAAACGGTGTACGACAACTATTACGCCTACGAAGAAGATATCGCAAAGATTGCGGGGCACCGCATACTTGCCGTCAATCGCGGCGAAGCTGAAAAAGTATTGACCGTAAAAATCGCCGCGCCGTCCGAGCTTATATGCGACTATCTGTCGCGCCATATAGTAACTAAGGACAATCCCAACACCGCGCCGCTATTGACGCTTGCTCTCACCGACAGTTACGTAAGATTGATTGCGCCCAGTATCGAAACGGAAATACGCAATATGCTTACGGAAAAAGCTGAAGAAGGCGCAATCGCTGTATTCGGTAAAAATCTTGAACAACTGCTAATGCAGCCTCCTATCGTAGGTCAAGTCGTTTTGGGATGGGACCCCGCCTTCCGTACGGGTTGCAAGCTCGCCGTAGTAGACGCTACAGGCAAAGTGCTTGATACGACGGTAATTTATCCTACCGCACCCACCACTCCCGAAAAAATAGCAAAAGCTAAATTAACGCTGCAAGCGCTAATCAAAAAATACAATGTTACCCTTATATCTTTGGGTAACGGCACGGCCTCGCGCGAAAGCGAACAGATAATCGTAGAGTTGCTTCGCGAAACGGGTCTGCCCGTGCAATACGTAATAGTAAACGAGGCGGGAGCGTCCGTCTACTCTGCAAGCAAACTGGCAACGGAGGAATTCCCCGAATTCGACGTAGGACAGCGCAGCGCGGCGAGCATAGCCCGCAGACTGCAAGATCCGTTGGCGGAGTTGGTAAAAATCGACCCGAAATCCATAGGCGTCGGACAGTATCAACACGATATGAATCAAAAGAAACTGGGCGAAACGCTCGAAGGCGTTGTAGAGGACTGCGTAAACAAAGTGGGCGTTGACCTTAACACCGCTTCCGTCCCGTTACTCACCTATATTTCGGGAATCAACGCTTCCATTGCCAAAAACATTGTAACGTATCGCGAAAAGAACGGAAGCTTTACAAACCGCGAACAGTTGCTTAAAGTGGATAAACTGGGCGCGAAAGCGTACGAACAGTGCGCGGGATTTTTGAGAATTTCCAACGGCGAAAATCCGTTGGACGCCACCAGCGTTCATCCCGAAAGCTACGACGCGGCAAGTAAATTTATGAAACTGCAGCATATCGAGCCCCAAAATATAGGAAATCTGTCGGGACTTTCCAAAACAATAAGCGACTACAAAAAACTTGCAGATAAGTTGAACATAGGCGAGTTGACGTTGCGCGACATAGTGTCGGAACTGGAAAAGCCTGCGCGCGACCCGCGCGAAGAAATGCCTAAGCCCATACTGCGCAACGACGTACTCGAAATGAAGGATTTAAAAGAAGGTATGCTGCTTAAAGGCACGGTACGTAACGTCATCGACTTCGGCGTATTCGTAGACATAGGCGTACACCAGGACGGACTGGTACATATATCGCAGCTTTCTTCCGCAAAATACGTCAAGCACCCTTTGGAAGTGGTAAAAGTAGGAGATATCGTAGACGTAAAAGTGTTATCCGTCGATTTAGAGAAAAAGCGGATATCGCTGACGATGAAAATCTGATTTCTTACAAACCGAAAATCAAACGCGCAATACAGCGCTTTTATATAAAACGCAACGCCTCCGAGTAAAATCTCAGAGGCGTTGCGCTGTTACTGACAGTAATTTCGAATACAGACAACCGTTTTATTCTTCCGTTTCGGCAAAGCAGCTGCCGCCTATAAATTCGCGCAGAAGCGAATTGCACGGCACCCACTTTTCGTCGATTTCCTTAAAATATTTCAAAAATTTAATAAGTCGGTTTGCAGTAATATAGTAAGGACTGTCCGATTTGACTTCCTGAAGCGCGGGCAGCGCGTACTTCTTCAAAACGCACAATTCGTAAGTTAACGCCGAATTGAACACGTAGTTGCAGCCTTCCTGATAAGGATAAATCCACTTAAATTCTCCGCGACGAACGCTCGGCCACATTTCCAGCGTTCTTTCGGCGGATGCTCCGCGATATTTTTTGTCGCGCACAATACGGCGCAACAGTCTTATATCGGTATAACTTATGGGATTGTGATTGTCCAAATTGATTTGGAATTGCGGTGCAATATATATTTTGAATTTTTGGTGCTTCGGTATAGCGTGAGACAGTTGGTCGTTAAGCGCGTGGATTCCCTCGATGATGATAGGCGTATTTTCCGTTATTTTGACGCGCGTACCGCCGCTTACCGCTCTGCCGCTGCCGAATTGATAGTTGGGCAACTCCACCTCCTGCCCGTCGATTAGCGCCTGCATGTGTTCGTTAAACAACGCCACGTCGATAGCGTCGATATGCTCGAAATCGGGTTCTCCGAATTCGTCGAGAGGAATCTGATCTTTGTTTTTATAGTACATATCCAAAGATATACGCAGAGGATTGATTCCTCTTGACATAAGCTCTATCTTCAATCGGTTGGAAAACGTAGTCTTGCCCGAACTGGACGGACCCGCTATGCAAATCAAACGTATACTGTCTATGTCGTCGGCGATAAGTCCGCCTAATTCGTGCAGCATACCGTTATGTAACGTTTCGTTCATATTGATAAAATCGACGTACGTATCGGCTTGCGCGCGTTCGTTCATTTTGGATATTATCTCGGCGTTGCACAGCTTCGCCCATTTGTGAGCGCGCTTTAAAACCCTAGAAAAAGTGGGTTCGTCGTTAAACGCGGGAATTTGCCCTTGCGCCTCGTGACGCGGATATTGAAGGATAAAATGACCGTCGTAACAGAACATATTAAACTTTTTCAAATATCCCGTCGACGGCACCATATAACCGTACATATAATTGAGATAGTCGCCGCATTTATAGAAATGGCAGATTTTCTCGGGACGGTACTGTAACGTTTCCGCTTTATCCGTCTGTCCCTGAGAAATAAAGTACGCTTTCGCTTCGTCCTTAGGCATAGACGTTTTTACAAACGGGACGTCCGCATTTACAAGACGCTCCATTTCCGCTTTGACAGCGGCAAGCATGGCTCTGTCCATTGCCACGTTAGGTTGCAATACCGTAATTAACAGCGAGCGGGAAATCGCATAACTTATTTTTACCTGATACGCGGGATAAAGATTGTGAAAAGCGAGAACGATTAGATACCGTATACTTGTCTCGTACACTTTCACGGCATCGGAAGAAGTCAAGTCCAACAGTTCCACGTTGGAATCGTAACACAAATCGTACGTAAGTTCGCGCAAACGGTTGTTAACTTTTACCGCCATATATTTTTTTTCTCGATCGTCTATCAGACTTAATACGGGGGTTTTTCCGTCCAGCTTATAAGTTTTGTTTTGTATGTTTACAGTAAACATTTATATCTCCTTGCGCCGTAAACCTAATTACGTTTTATTACCGAAAATTATCGATGCAAAACAAACGCGGTTTTGACGGCAAATTGTAAAAACTCTATTTCCGAGTGGAAAAGTATATTAACATATTTTTAGGGCAAAGTCAATACCAAACGAAAAAAACGGCGTATGACAATCGCAGAAAAACAGGCGCAACTTGCCGCGCGGTAACGCCGAATACCGTTTTTATGGTTTAACGCGCCTGACATTCCGCAAAAGATATACGCTTACTTAGTTTGTTTCTTTTTGACAGGTTTTCGGGTCGGCATCGGTTTTGGCGTCCGACCCGAAACCGCAACGCGTATCGTTTTATTTTATATTATGCCGAAATATTCTCCGCTACATTTTCTGCGGTTCGGGGTAAACTTCTCCGAACGTTTCGACGCGGACGGACTTGATTTGCTGTTTTTCAAACGGACGGTCCGAATAATCCGTATATTCGTCGGCTATTTCGTCCACTACTTCCATACCGTTTGTAACCTTTCCGAAAGCGGCGTACGCGCCGTCGAGATGAGGCGCGTCCCGATGCATAATGAAAAACTGACTGCCGGCGCTGTCGGGATTCATCGCGCGCGCCATAGAGATAACGCCGCGTTCGTGCTTGAGATCGTTTTTTACGCCGTTTTGCGAAAACTCTCCCTTTATCGTATATCCTGGACCGCCTGTGCCCAAACCTTTGGGACAACCGCCCTGAATCATAAACCCCTTTATTACCCTATGAAAAATAAGTCCGTCATAGAAGCCCTTATTAGCCAGACTTATAAAATTATTTACCGTGTTCGGCGCAATTTTAGGATAAAGCTCTATTACTATTTGCTTGCCGTTGTTCATCGTTAACGTTGCCAGAGGATTTTGCATAATACGCTCCTTAATCCGAATATTCGCGCCGATTTACGCACATCTGCCGACGGGAGATACGGCGACTGCGTTCGACGCAACTACTAAATTATAATAAATAAACCCGTCAATGTCAATACGCATCGGTAAAAAATACACGACGGCGTAGCCGATGACAAACTGCCGACAAATTTCAAACATTGTCAACCGTCTAAAGCAATGCCTACGTTTACGAAATTTATAAAAAAGAAAATTAAATTATAAAACGATCGGATTTGGCGCGATGTCAAATCCGATTTTAATTGTTGTCCTTTGCAACAAGAGTTGCCGCCGCAATAGCAGGGGATTCTGTTTTGTTTGATATATTTACGCGGTACATGTATTTTTCCAACATTACAAATAATGTTGAAAATTTTTCCTTGTTATGCTATAATTGGCTTACCACATCGACAATTGAATACACATAAAACGACGAATATATCTCCGGTAGATATATGCGCTTTTCTCAAATTGTCGTTTTATGTCAATTGTACGGTGTGGTAACCTAATGAGGCGTATATACTGCAAGTGTCGTTCTCATTTAGGGGACGGCACTTTTTTAATACTCGGAGGCAAACTATGAGGAAAAAACTAAGTATAGCGTTGTTATTATTTGTGACGTTAATAGCCTCGCTTACGTTAGTTGGCTGTAAGCATAAGCATAACTATACCGTACAGTCGGTAACCGAACCCACCTGTACGGAGCGCGGTTACACAACATACGTATGCGACGGCTGTGACGACACTTACAAAGATAACTACGTCGAAATAAAACCGCACACGCCTCAAACAGCCACAAACGAAAACGTTGTAACGGCGGACTGTACTCACGCAGGCGGTTACGACGAAGTGATTCGCTGTAAGGATTGCAATGTTATAATGTCTACTACTCATCATAACGTTGAAACGACTTTGCATACGCTCAAGGGACCTACGCGAGAGAGCGTAGTTGAGCCCACTTGTTCTACGTTCGGCAGTTATGATGAAGTCATATATTGTAGCGACTGCAACGCAATACTTTCGTCTACGCCTAAAACAATAGATAAACTTCCGCACACGCCCGAAGAAAATTGGATAATAGACCGTAATGCTACTTGTACCGTCAAGGGTTCAAAGCATTTAGAATGTTCCGTTTGTCATACAACGTTACAAACGGAAAGCATACCAACAACCGAACATAAATACGGAGCATGGACTATTAACTCCGATGCCCACCGGCGCACATGTTCAACATGCAAAAGCGTTGAAAGTGGCAACCATAATATGGCAAATGAACATTGTACAGTCTGTAACTATTATGAAAAAGACTATTCTCAATTGTTTGACTTTGTGCTTGTAGACGGAGAATACGTTGTAACGCGTTACAAGGGTACTGATACTATCGTGACTGTTCCGTCTCGCTACAATGGCAAAGATATTACAACTATCAAGGCAAACGCATTTAGCGCTTGCGGATACTATATTACAGATTTAATAATTGAAAAAGGCATAACTACTATCGAGGAAGGCGCTTTAATCGGGTGCTCCGCATTACGTACGCTGTCATTGCCTCAGTTAAACTGTCATTTTGCCAAACTTTTTGATATGTCTTCTACTACGCTTTCTGTTGCACAAAGCGATATATATCCAAGCGCAGTTGATTCTTATACGATAAAAGTTAATGGGGTAAACCGCATTTTTGGTATACCGAGAGACGGTTGTTCGTGGTATTACAACGGTACATTATCCGACGGTAGAATTTATTGCAACGACGAATTGACCGTTTTGTCAAGCAAACAAACATACGAAACTACCGTCGGCGTATATTGGACGCTGCCTACGTCTGTAAGAATAAAGTATTATCAATTGCCAACTTACTTCAAAAAACTAACTATAACCGATGAGGCAATTTCGTTAAACAACAGTAAACTGTCGGGCTGCTCGGACTACGAAATAGAAATACAACGGGTTGAAATTAAAACCATTACAATAGCAGACGTAGTATCTTACATTGATGAATTTGATGTAAACAATTATTCGTTTACGGTCAAATATACGAACGATACTTCTAATACCGTAAATGACGTATTTAACTATATTGAGAATGACAACAAGGCGTTATTGTCAACCGTTGGAGAACACGAATTGTCGCTATGTTTTGAAGGTGTAACATTTAAATGGAATCTCACTCTTAATAATCATACGTTTAGTAATAATGTACAACTAACATCTCAATCTTATTACTACGACGGCGACAGTAAGTCATTGGCGGTTGAAAACTTGCCTGATGGCGCAAACGTGCAGTATATCAACAACGGACAAACGGAAATTGGTGTTTATGATATTACTGCTACAATAACAAAGCCGTACTACGATGATTTGCAATTGCAAGCGACTCTAACGATAAAACAAGACGTTTACAGCATTACTTACAACAATCTTAACGGAGTTGAAAACAACAACCCCGACACGTTCAATGCGTCTAAAGGACTTGTATTGAACAATTTGGAAAAATTAAATTATGTATTTGTAGGTTGGTACAAAGACAGTCAATTCAAAACAAAAATAGAAAGTATTCCTCTTGAAACTGAAGAAAATATAACTCTTTATGCGCAATGGAAAAGCATATTCCAGTTAAGCGGAAACTCTATTGTCGGTATTACCGATTATGGCAAGACGTATACCGAAATTATAATCGATCCTATTATTGAAGGAGTTAATATAAGACAAATTGGCGAATCTGCTTTTGCAAATTGCAAGGCAATGACAAAAATTACAATTCCCGACACTATAACGACAATAGGCGCTTCGGCTTTTGCAAATTGCAATAAATTAATAAAAATTGATTTTAAGGGAGAAATAGCAGACTGGTGCAATATAAGTTTTGGTAATAGCAGTGCTAATCCCCTGTACTATGCACATAATTTGTACGTAAATGGCGAACTTGTAACGGAGTTAGAAATACCCGACGGTGTAACCGAAATAAAGAATTGCGCATTTTGCGGTTGTACAAGCATAACAAGTGTAACAATACCAGATAGCGTACAGTCAATAGGCTATTACGCGTTCGATAATTGCGGCAACCTAATAGCGGTTTACTATACTGGAGTAATAGCAGATTGGTGTAATATTAGTTTTGGCGGTTACGGTGCAAATCCGTTGTACTATGCTCACAACTTGTACATAAATAACGAAATAATATCCGGAGATATAGTAATGCCCAACGGCGTTACTACCATACCGAGTTACACTTTCAAAAACAGTGCAATTACAAGCATAACAATACCAAACAGCGTTACATCAATAGACGGTTATGCGTTTGACTCTTGTAATAATTTAACTGCTGTATACTACGCAGGAACAGTAGGAGATTGGTGCAAAATTAATATTAACAGCAATCCGATGTCCTATGCTCAAAACTTATATATAAATAACGAAATAATATCTGGTGATATAGTACTCCCTGATGGTGTTACTACTATACCGATGTACACTTTCAAAAATAGTACTATAACGAGTATAACGATACCTAATAGTGTCAAAACGATAGGTGGTTTTGCATTTCAAAATTGTAACTGTCTAACTGGCATTACGGTTCCTAACAGTGTGACGTCAATAGGCAGTTCCGCTTTTAGCGGTTGTAGCAGTTTGGAAAGCATAACGTTGCCGTTTGTGGGCGGATCAAGAAAAACTGCGAGCGCTGCCTATCAATATCCGTTTGGATATATATTTGGAACAAGCAGTTATACTGGCGGAGTGGAAACTGAGCAACGATATTACGGTCCCATTATAAACGGAAATGTATATACTGAAATTACTAATTACTATATTCCATTGACGCTAAAATCCGTAACGATAACGGGCGGTAATATACTTTACGGCGCGTTCTATGGTTGTAGTGGACTAACAAGCACTACGGTATCTGACAGTGTTACATTGATAGCAGGTTTCGCATTCTATGATTGCAATAACCTAACAAGCATAACAATGGGTAAAAGCGTAACGTCGATAGTTGGCAATGCGTTCGTTGGTTGTGATAGTCTAGCAACGGTATACTATACTGGCTCAATAGCCGACTGGTGCAATATAAGTTTTGGAAATAATTATGCTAATCCATTGTACTATGCTCACAACTTGTATATAAATAACGAACTTGTAACGAAGTTGGATATACCCGACGGCGTAACCGAAATAAAGGATTACGCATTTTCTGGTTGTGCAAGTATAACAAGCGTAACAATCCCTGACAGCATTAAATGGATAGGTAAGAATGCCTTTTACAAGTGTACTAGTTTAATATGTGCATCAATCAGAAACGGTTTAAAGACAATAGGGGAAAATGTATTTAGTTGCAGTGGTCTTACGAGCATTATAATTCCTGACAGCGTAACATCAATAGGTGAGGCCGCGTTCTCTAGTTGCAATAGTCTGGCTAGTGTAATTATTGGCAACGGTGTTAGGACAATAGATGATGTTGCGTTTGCTAGCTGCCGTAGTCTGATAAACGTAACGATAGGCAACAGCGTTACTTCGATAGGTGTTGATGCATTCTATTATTGCATTAGGTTAGTTGAAGTGTACAATTTGTCGCGTCTAACTATTGTTGCCGGTTCAATTGATAACGGATATGTGGCAAGTTATGCCAAGATAGTCCATACTTCTGCAAACGAAGCAAGTAAACTAACCACGACAGCCGACAATTATTTATTCTACGCTGATGACAAAAATGTCTATCTTATAGGCTACATTGGCAATGAAACGGAGTTGATTTTGCCAAATAATTTCAATGACCGTCCTTACGCAATAAATAAATATGCGTTTGCCAAGAACGATAGTTTAACAAGTATAACAATTCCAGATAGCGTCACGTCGATAGGCAGTTACGCATTCGAAGGTTGCAGTAACTTAACAAACATCATAATTCCCGACAGCGTAATATCACTACAATCTGCATTTGGTGGTTGTAGTAGTTTACAATATAATGAGTATGATAATGCACTGTATCTAGGCAATACTAACAACCCGTACTTAGTACTGTTCAAGGCAAAAAATACAGATATAACTACTTGCGAAATAAACGAGAATACAAAGATTATATACAGCTCAGCGTTCTATAATTGCAGTAAACTTACAAGCATTACAATTCCTAATAGTGTTACGTCAATAAACGATGGTGCGTTTTCTTATTGTAGTAATCTAATTAGTATAAAATTCGGGAACAACGTGGTATCAACGGGCTATCAAACATTTGCTTATTGCAGAAGTTTAACAAGCATAGCATTAGGCAACAACGTAAATGTGATAGGTAATTATGCGTTTTGTGGTTGCAGCAACCTAACAAGCATAATAATTCCCGAAAGTGTAACGTCAGTAATTGCTGGCGCATTCTATGACTGCAGTAGTCTAAAATCAGTGTACTACAAGGGGAATGCGAACACTTGGGCGAAAATTAGTTTAAGCAGTAGTGACAATGCCAATTTGATTGCGGCTGCGAAATACTATTATAGCGAAACACAACCAACAACCAGCGGCAGATATTGGCACTATGACGACAATGGGGATATCGTTGTTTGGTAAGTATAACTAAATAAATGAAAGGAGTAAGTATATGGAAGAAAGAAGTAAGCTTAGTGACGCATTAAAAGAATTTGAGCAATCGGGAGTAAATTATCTTCCATCGCTTTATGGCGCTAGTGTTGCGAGAGGGACAAGTTTAGATATTCAATTTAAGAGCGACTCGATATATTTTAAGCGAAAGAATACTCAAATGAGCGTTAAAAGAGATAATCTTTGTAAATCTTTTGAGTTGTTGTTAAAAAGTAAACAATTGCATATGGGTGAACGCCAATTTACTAATATTATAAGCGAAGGGTGCGTTCAAGCATTTTTCTTTCAATTGCTAAAGTATCTAGGCTTAGCAAAAATACAGGGAACGGGTGTACATGGAGATAAATTCGTCGCGGTGCCGTTGAATACTTAAAGAACTATCGGTGCTACAACGACAACCACGAAATTCTCGTTTGGACATACAACAAAGAAAACAATTAACAAAAGGAGAAATATTATGGAGTACAAAACGGAACAAGTATATGAGCAATATTTGGCTTACCTTTGGGGAGTAAAAAAAGTCTGTATCACAAATACGGAAATCACTGTTGTTTTGAGGGAAGATAATAACTTTGATTTGCAGGCAGAAGCATTTTTGCAAGCGTATGAAAATGCAAAAAATGATGAAAAAGCGCAGGAAATTTTGAAACGTGGAATGGCTATTGTAATGAATATCCTTGATGATTTGACGCACGAAATAGCAGCGCATATTCCTAAGATTGCTGATGGAAAATTTACTTGGAAATATGACGATAAAACCGCAAAAAACCTCCTTGAGATAAAAAAGGCAGTTGGATAATGGGGAAGCGACTGACGGCATACATAAATTGGAATAAAGTTCCAAAAAAGCCGAGAGATTAATCGCAATCTCTCGGCTTTGCTGTTGTTAAGGCGTGTAGTTATTGTTGGCAACGGCTATCTATACACCGCCAAATACTTTCTTTGAATTCTTTGCATACATTCATGCGTGGAACTAATCGCTCTGCATACTTCTCTTGCAATTTGCGGGTAACTCATTCCGTTCATACGGTATTGCAGAAAAAGGCACACTACCGCTGCGCAAGAGAACGTACGGCGAGTACGTATTGACGAAGTATACCGTTTGCATAACACCGCAAAAAGCTTTATAGCTCGAAATCTTTCTGACTAACCGTCGCGCGCGGCATTGCGGATTAAAATTCAGAACGCGGCAAAACCGCAAAATCAATTTTTGTTGACTTTATTTTTGCGTTTTTGTATAATATAATCAAAAATAATCAACCGAAATACCCATCGAATGTGAGATGTTCGTACTTCGAATCGATAATTTATCATTCGATGATATAATATAACAGACACGAACTATATCTTACGCAGTATTAAAGTTATCAACGTGATACGATGTAATAAACAGCGGTTAAATGCCGTTAGACGCAGTCTGTTGTTTTATTATATCGTACACGAACAATACTAACTCTAATATTTAGCAATCAACGTAATACGATGTAATAGCGAGCAGTTAGCAGTAGTTAATTGTAGTTAAACATCGTTAACTATTTAATATAGTCCATTATAAAAACATAAAATCACCGCGCGCAATAAACGTATTTTGCCGCGCAAAATCCGGAGGAAAAATTATGCTTACAAACAAACAGATGGAAAAATACGCAGAGCTTGCCGTACGTGTAGGCGCCAATATGCAGAAAGGACAGGAAGTCGTAATCCACTGCGACGTACAATGCGCTCAATTTGCTCACTTAATTGCGGAAAAAGCTTACGAATTCGGCGCAAAAACGGTACATATGGAATGGCGCGACGAAAAGCTCAAACGCATCAATATGTTAAACGCCGACAAAGAAGCGCTGTGCGACATTCCGTCGTATCAGACGGAATTGTGGAATTACTTTATCGAACGCAAATGCTGTCTTATTTCCATATCGGCAGACGATCCTAATATGTACAAAGGCTGCGATCCCGACAAATTATCCGCATACGAAGTAGCTTTTCAAACGGCAAGACGTCTGTTCCGCAACGCCACCATGTCCAACTATCTCCGTTGGACCATTGTATCCATTCCCACTCCCGCTTGGGCGCAGCAAATCTTCCCGAACGACTCCGTAGACGTCGCTATGGACAATCTGTGGAACGCGATAGGTCATATTATGCGTTTGGATCAACCCGACCCCACCGCAGCGTGGCGCAAAGATATAGATACTCTCGTCAAACGAGCCGAATATCTTACCGAATGTAACTTCGAGTACATTCATATGACCAACAAAGAAGGCACCGACCTGAAAGTAGGACTTGCCGAAGGACACGTATGGGTTGCCGCAGAAGAAGAAGGACAGGACGGCATTTCCTTTACCGCCAACATGCCGACGGAAGAAGTTTTTACCGCGCCGCACAACCGTAAAATCAACGGCAAGGTTGTCAACGCTCTGCCGCTTGTCAACAACGGCAATATAATAGACGACTTCTCGATTACTTTTAAGGACGGAAAGGTTGTCGATTACAGCGCGAAAGTAGGTTACGAAGCGCTTAAAGGGTTGCTTTCCAGCGACGAGGGAGTGCTTTCGTTGGGCGAAATTGCTCTCATAGGCAAAAACTCGCCCATTGCTGAAAGCGGAATACTGTTTTACAACACGCTGTTCGACGAAAACGCAAGCTGCCACCTTGCATTCGGCGCAAGCTATCCCACTACCGTAAAAGGCGGCGTGGATATGACGACGGAACAGCTTTCCGCGCGCGGAATGAATCAAAGCATCCAACACGTCGACTTTATGGTAGGCACAAAAGATATAGACATAGACGGCATAGGTTACGACGGTACCGTTACGCCTATATTCCGCAACGGCGAATGGGTAATTTGAGGGCGTATAAGCGTCACAATATTTTGTTAAACATCATAGCCCGCTACGGTCATTTACAGTTAGTAAACTCCCTTGCGGGCTATTCGTTTGCCTCATCTTGCTCGCTTCTACGCCCTCAAATGGGTTTGTTGAGAATATTCTATATGAATTTCACTCTTTTAAAAGAAGGGGCTGCCGCTATTTATTGCGACAGTCCCTTTGCATATGCCGAGTTTTAAAAATATCCTCGAATGACAAATCGTCAATTCAAAATACGAATAACTCACATTCGATGGATATTTCTACTGATTGCAAGTCGATTGTTTTTGAGTGTACGATCAATCTCTGTCCTGCATACGACGGTATTCCACGATAATTGCCTGGTCGTCGGTGGAATTTTTGACCATTTCACGCAGTTGCGGCAACGGGGTTGCAAGCACGTAAACGCCCAAATACCTGTACTCTTCCTGACTTGCCTGACCTTTGCCGCCTTTAATTTTGGCAAAGACAAAGCGCGGAGTATAATCTTTTTCGTATAGCGTAGCGATATCGATACGATTGAGTTTTGTCCAACACTCTTTGATGCTTTCAAAGTCTTCGGAAATTTCGTTAGTTATGTTGTTGTTGCCCTTTTGCAAACTGAGATTACTGTACGCCAAAAACCAAACGTTATATCCCTGCGGCGTAACTTTTTCCGGTTGGGCGTACATATCGCAATTCTGCTTTCCGAAATTTTTAGCGTAAGCTTTGTTCCAATTCATTTTTTCGCACAGATACTCGTAAATTATGCCGGAATTAGTTTTAGACGGACACTTTGACAATGCTCTTTCCATTTGTTTTTTCATAATGTTTTCCTTCCTTGATTATATTTATAATTTATTTGATTACTCAAAAATTCCGATCGGGGATATCGCCTACGCCGTTAAGAATCGTCTTGGGGCGGAAAGGAAACTGCTCGACTGTTTCGCGGGTAGATACTCCCGACAAAACAAGTACGGGGTAAAGTCCGCTTTCCATTGCGGCGATAATATCGGTATCCATTCTGTCTCCGATCATAGCTACGTCGGGCGAATGTATGCCGACCTTATGAAAACGCTCCATTGCCGCTCGCATCATAAGGGGATTAGGCTTGCCTACGTAATAAGCTTTACGGTTAGTGGCGTACTCGATAGGCGCTATAAGCGCTTTGCAAGCGGGGATTTCGCCGTGCTCCGTAGGCGTAGTTATATCGGCGTTTGTGCCGATTAAACGCGCTCCCTTATTTACAAGCTTAGTTGCTTTTTTGATATTTTCGAAATTGTAGTTTTCCGTTTCGCCTATTACGACGTATTCGGGATCCACGTCGTTCAACGTAATTCCGACGTCGTACAATGCGTTAGTAAGTCCCGCGTCGCCTATAACGTAAGCCGACGTTGCGCCTTGACCTTTAAGAAAACTCGCCGTTGCTAGCGCGGCGGTATGAAAATTGTCCTCGCCCACTTCGAGACCCATACGCGCAAGCTTTTGTTGAAGTTCCTTAGGCGATTTTTGACTATTATTAGTTAAAAACAAAAACTTCTTCTCGTTTTTGTACAACCATTCTACGAACTCCTTGACGCCGTCGAGCAATTTATTGCCGTGATAAATAACGCCGTCCATATCGCAAATATAACCTTTTTTACTGCGTAAAATATCCATATTCTTCTCCTTCGGCAAGATTTTACTACAATTACGTAAAAAAATCAAGCTTATTCGAAGTGCAAAAATCGGATATAATTTTAGACGCGTTGATATTTCTTTTACCAAAATACTTTACTTGTAGTTAAAATTGTGTTAGAATAATTTGGCAAACAAATATGAGCTGATGACCGGAACATGGAGAAATACCCAAGTGGCCGAAGGGGCGCCCCTGCTAAGGGTGTAGTACGTGTAAGCGTAGCGAGGGTTCAAATCCCTCTTTCTCCGCCAACGACGCTAGCTCGTTTGCAATCGCAACGCGTCGAACTTTAAAAGTTCGACGCGTTGTTTTTTTGCTGATTTTTAGCGCGGCATTGCGTAATTATTGTCTTGCGGTGTTTGCGCGCCGACAAAAACTCCGTTGCAGAAACAGGATGACAAATAAACTACTCTATGATAAAATAAGATTACGGCTTTTATTGATTAACAAAAGCTTGCCGCTATGTCAATACTGCAATTCAACTTTCTGAAGGAGCAAAAAAATGGAAAGATGCGTTACCACGCTGTTTATGTTAACTTCGCTGGACGGTAAAATCAGTACGGGTTCTACAAACGAAACGGACTTCGACAAAGATTTTCCTGCGATCGACGGCGTCAAGCAGGGACTTCGACAATACTACGACATAGA
The DNA here is from genome assembly GCA_023667435.1 of Corallococcus sp. GTDB lineage: Bacteria > Bacillota > Clostridia > Christensenellales > CAG-314 > Fimimonas. The sequence continues at coordinate 89,331 of JAMPAB010000002.1, forward strand.
ACAAACAACCGATTTGTGGTCGCTTATTTCCGGCAAAACGCAAGCGAAGCTTGGCGTAAACGAAAAACCGCTGCCGAAAAGCAAAGGTCCCGTATCGTTTGTATTGATAGACAACAACAATCTTACGCAAAGAGGGGTAGAATATTTTTGCGCGCTGTCGCAAACGTTCGTACTCGTTACGGTAAACCCGAATCACCCTTCGTTCAACGTGAAAGAAACAAATTTACATATCGTTTTGCAAGAGCACTTAAATATGGCGGACGTTTTCCGCCGTTTAAAATGCGAATACGGCTGCGAAAGAATCACCGTACAAACGGGAGGAACGTTAAACGCATTGATGCTCCGCGAAAAGCTTATAGACTACGTCGATATAGTAGTCGCGCCCGTGCTGGTAGGAGGGAAAGACACGCCTTCTTTAATCGACGGAGAATCGTTTACGAACGTTTCGCAATTATGCGACGTTGCCCCGTTGGAGCTGCTGAAAGTCCGACAACTCCGAGATTCCTATTTGCGTCTTACGTACCGAACGCTAAAACGATAACGCCGAAATTTTGAGAAATCTCCGAATTTTATTACGCATAATATATTATCCGAAAGCTTACGAGCCTAATCCTATTTGCAATCGACGTAATACAAACAGAGACGGATCTTACGGCAAGCAAGACCCGTCTCTGTTAATTGAAAATTTCATTTTTTACTTTTTATATTTATATTTTCGAAGAAATCAAATTCCCAAACACTTTACGTATTTGTAAATAAACCTACGGATTTTGCTTCCGTTGGACGATATCGCTTCCGCAACGGATGAAATGTAATGTTCCACAAACTTCCTTTCGTTTACGCTCAAATTTCTTCCGCCGTACACGCTGCGCTCTATCAACTCCACAAAACGGCGCGTATCTTCTGCCGCCACGCCGCATTTAGCGAGCGTATCTTCGCTAAAACCGCCTATCGCTTTGCAGTCGCGTTCCACAATGGAATATGCCGCGCGGCCGTACTGCTCTCCCTCGCTATTTAACAGCTGTCGCCGTTTTGCAAAGCAAATCCGCCGTATTACAACTATCACAAGGATAATTGCCGCAACAGCCAAAAGAGCGCCTGATACGGGCGTCAGGACTTTAAGAACTGCAAGCAGCTTCGCCTCCTCAGGAGTAAGCGGCTCTATCGGTTCTATTATCGGAGGCGGATTCGGATCGTCCGGTTTTATCGGTTCGGCGGGAGGGACGATAGGCTCGACGGGATCCTCTATATGATCGGGATCGGTCGGGTCTACGTCGGTATCTTTTTCCTCTTCGGAGTAATACGTAGGCGTAACCTCTATAGGCAGCCATCCCATACCCTCGAAATACACTTCCGTCCACGCGTGAGCGTTATTGCCCGTAATTTCCAAATCGGTAACATCGCCCGTACCCGTATAACGCACAAGATAACCTTCGACGTATCTTGCGGCGAAACCGTAACTTCGGAAAATGTACGTAGCTGCAGTAGCGAAATACGCGGAATTGGCTTTGCTTATACCGTTGCCGAAAAACTCGGCGATAAAATCGTCCTCTATTGCATCGGGCGTATCCGAATATTGAAAGAATTCCGAAAAATACGCTCGAATTTGCTGAGTTGCGGTACTTATGACGCTGCCTCTGAAATCGAAAGCGTTATCGATAGCCTGCAAAGTTTCGGGGGAAATTTCCGAATAGACCTTCGTCGCAAAGTTGCGGTACTCGTTTTCGAGAACGAGATATTCGCGCATCTGCTGCGTTCTGTCGGCGCCGCTTTCCAACCACTTCGCCTGCGTAACGCGTTCGCTGCTTCTGTCCCCCGTAAACACAGTGTATTCGTAAGTAGACGGCGTAAACAAATTACTGCGCAAATTCAAATCGTAAAACTGCGAACCGTTGGAATATTCTTTTACGGCGTACGGAGCGTACACGTATTTGCGGTTTGCCGAAACGTTTTTTACCGTTACGGAATAACTGTTGTCGTTTCCGCTTACACTGCCGTAATCGGCGAACTGAGTGGACGTCTCCATTCCGTTAGCCTTCAAAAATGACAGCAGCCCTTGATAATCGTCCTGAACGTAAGTATTCCTGTCCGTCACACGCCATTTGTTATCGGAAAAATCACTGCCTACAAAACCTTTCAAATACAATATCGGCGTATCCGCGCTCAGACTTACCGTCAATTTAACGTCCTTAGAAGAACGCATCCCGTACGAATTTTTTATTTTACCTTCGGGCAGACTGTCCGAACCGTAAATAATGTTTTCTGCCTTATTTATAAAATCCGTTCTGAAACCCGCAACGACGCTGCTGCCTTTGTATAAATAGCAGGGAATAAGCCCCGTCAATAATACGGCGGCGCAAACAAGATAGCAGATTCCCGCTTTTAAGTTAAATTCCCTATCCGACAACAGCAATCCGACAATCGAAAGTATCAACAAAGCGACTGCAAACACCTGCGGAAACAATCCCAAACAAAGCCATACGATAACCGTAACCGCCGAAACGATAATATATGCCAAACTGTGCCTATCAAACAGCAAAGTCGCTCCAAATGCAAGCCAAACGGCCAAAACGGAAGCAAACGTGAAGTCGGATGCGTTCGAAACCGCAACGTTGAATGACCTGAAACCCCAGTGAAGATTTTGATTGGCAGCCGCAGATACGTAATTAAAAAAAGTCAACACGCCGTTTACGAAAGACTGTATATCCGCCAATACGCACACTGCCGTATACAGAATCGCCGCAGAAAGAGTAATTATACGTGCAACGATCCTTCTGCGTTTATTTTTGAAAAACAAGCATGCAACTACAACCGGAACGCCCATAATAAACGCGCTCATATACGCGGCGTTCAAACTCAACGCCGACATAAGCGTAAGATAAAGCGACGCAAAAGTCAAGACGCCGATAACAATCTTGAATATCGTCGTTTCTTTGCCGAGCGCGGCTTTCATTATTACGTTTTTTTTCGTTGCTTTTGCCATTGTTTTTTTTATTCTGAAAAAATTAAAGTTCCATTGTCGACAACGTCGCTTTGAGCTGCTGCGAGGAAACTTCTATAACTTTAATAGTTCCTTCGTCGTACTGCCCGACCATATCGTTTACCGCAAGAACGGTCATGTCCAATCCGCGATGTTCTTTCAGTTCGGCGCTGCTTACGGACGACGTTACGAATATTATTTTCGTAAACGACGCGCACGCTTCCTCTCGGGAAAAATAGAACAACGTTTCTGTGTTTCCTTCCTCCACCTTAATGCTCATAAGCGCGTACACCATAGAAACGAAAGAATCGCTGTCCGACACTTCGGATGAATAAAACGAACCGTCGTTAAACCAACCTACGCTGTGCGCGTACTTTTCCATCTTCAATGCGTCCGAAATAGACACGGCAATATCCAACACCGCATTAAGCTGTTCGTCGGAAGCAACGTTATTTTCTTTGTTGCGGCTCATATCCACCAATATCAGCGTATGATGATCGTCTGTGCTTCCGTATTCCTTCGACACAAGGCTGTCAAACTTACTCGATAATTTCCAGTGGACGGAATTCAAAGCGTCGCCCGGAACGTAATCGCGAATATCGAAAATTTCCGAATGATCGTTTCCTTTTTGAGGCAAAGAGTTTTCGCCCGAAAGAGACGCTCGCGTTTTAATGCCTATATGCGTTTGAATATCGTCGTACAGCACGGGCGACACTATAGATTCGGCAAAATCGGCGCGTTTAACGCTTAGAGAACAAATCCCCAGCAAATCTATAAGCTGCAATTTTTTAAAACGAACGTTAATTCTGCCCGAATCGGCGCTTTTGAAATCATACGTGTGCGGAGCATACGACAAATCGTTAAACACGAAGCTTCTGCAAGTTGTTTTGTGAAATGTCGTATTTTCGATTTCCGCGATAACTTTTACGCAACCTGCCAACACGCGGGGTCTGAGTCCTACGCGCATAGTGATTTGAAGCGAACCGCCGCGTATGCAAGAATCGCGCGTTTCGTAATCGAAACGCACGCGGTTTCTTGCGAAAAGCAACGCGACGAAAGACGTCAGCGGAAAAAGTATTAAGCATATCAAAAAGAATAATGCTACGCCGCTGTCCGTCAAAATAAACGCCGCGATAGACGCAAGCAGAGTTATAGCGTAAAAAATTCGTCTGAAAAGCATAGTCTATTACTTACCCATTGACGGTACGGGAGTATTTTTGAGAATATCTGCCAAAATCGCGCGAGAAGTCAGTCCTTCCAACTTTGCGCGCGGACGAAGTATAAGACGGTGCGCGCATACGTCGGCAAATACGTCGGCGACGTCGGAGGGGATAACGTAATCGCGTTCGGACAGAATCGCGCAGGCGCGTACCATACGCGACAAAGCGATAAGTCCGCGAGGACTTACTCCCAACTCGATAAGCGGATTGTTTCGCGTAGCTTCGCACAGCGCAACCATATATTTCAGTATTTCCTCCGACACTTTTACCGAGCCGAGATAATTCTGAATTTCCACGATACTGTCGCGATCGGTAATGCACGTTAACGAATCGATAGGATCGCTTTCGTGATGGCGGCGCAGAATTTCTACTTGCTCGTCGGAATCGGGATAACCTATCGAAAGCTTAACCATAAATCTGTCTAACTGCGATTCGGGCAACGGTTGCGTTCCCAAAGAACCCGACGGGTTCTGAGTCGCGATACAGATAAACGGAGACGGCAGTCTGTGCGTTACGCCGTCTATCGTTACGCAGTTTTCCTCCATCGCTTCCAACAATGCGGACTGTGTTTTTGCGGACGTACGGTTGATTTCGTCGCCCATAAACAGATTGCAGAATATGGCGCCTTGCTTGTAATCGAATTCTCCCGTAGTCTTGTTGTATACCGTAAAACCGATTATATCCGACGGCATCGTATCGGGCGTAAACTGAACGCGTTTAAAGTCCAGACCCAACGTCTTGGCAAACGCCAGAGCTAGCGTAGTTTTACCTACGCCGGGATTATCCTCCAACAAGATGTTACCCTTAGCGTACACCGCCATCAGTACCTTGCGTACTACTTCTTCCTTACCTACGATTACTTTACCGATATTTTTAATAATGGATTCGGATTTTTCAATAATCATTCTTCTTCCTCGCTTGTTATACTTTCCCAAGAAACGGGATTTCCGTCTTCGTCTATAAAGAACCACTTATATCCGTCGGGGGGCGGCAGTTCCGTTTCCTCCTCGCTATACAAATAGCGGTCGATACCTTCTTTGTCGTTATTGTAATATTTACCCGTAGTTCCGACGGGACAACCGTGCGTTAAATATTCGATATTTACGGAATGAGCTCCGCCCGCGAGCAGCGCGTTAAGTTCGTCCTCCGTCATCTTGAAGAACACGGATTCGATGCCGTATTGACCGTAGAAAGCGTAACTCTCGATCGTCGTCATTTTGTCGTACAGCAATACCGTTTTGAGGACGGCGCAGCAACGCGTTTCCTGAGAATCTGACGTATCTATGCTGTTTGCAAAGGAGAACGCTCTTTCGCCGATTTTTTCCAGACTTTCCGAACCGTAGAAAGTTTCCAGTTTTCGACATTCGTAAAACGCATATTTACCAATAGTTTTAACGTTTTCGGGAAGTCGGATATTTGTTAAAGTAGCGTGATAAGCAAACGCCCAGTCTCCTATTTCCGTCACATCTTCGAGAATATCCAAATCGACAAGTCCGTTCTTTGCCGCAGCCAAATACAGTTTTTTGCCGTCTTTGGAATACAGCACGTTGTTTACGACTTTAAAATACGGGTTATCTGCGCTTACCGAAATCGTTTCCAAAACCTTCAACGTAGAAAACGCCGTAGTGTCTATCGTTTTTACTCCTCTGCCGATAGAAATGCTTGCAAGCTTCGAGCAGGAATTGAACGCTTTTGCGCCTATGCTTTCGACGCTGTCGGGAATAACGACGCTTGTTATCACGTTGTTATTCATAAACGACGCGCTGCCGATTTCCTTCGTTCCGTCGGGAATCGCAACCTCTTTTACAAGTCCCATAGACAGTACAAGCGATTCGCCTTGATAAACAAGGTCGCCCGAATATTCGTACGTTTCGTTTTCCGCGTCTATCGAAAACGTCTTTATACCCGTACAGCTAAGCAGTATATTGGAACCTATTTTCGTGACCGATGCGGGTATGGTCATTGCCGTCAACTTTGTGGAATTGTAAAACGTTGCTTTACCCAGATTTTCGATACCGTCGTTTAGCGTAAACGACGTGACTTTCGTCAGATTATGCGCCGAATACGGCAAGGTGATGCGAGTTTCTTCGGGAAGAACTACCGACGTACTGTCGTATGCCGACGGAACGGCGTACAACACAGCGAAATCGTCGTATGTTTTATTGCCTGCTTTTTTTCCGAAAAGCATACCGTCGATAATCTTGAAATTGACGTTGTTCTCCGCAACGGTAATTGTCGTAAGTTTTCTCGTAGCATACAGGACGGGTTCGATTACTCCGAATTCTTCGGGATCGTCGTCGTCAAACGGATAATTACCGAAAGTAACAACGTTCGGACCCAAATGCAAACTCGTAAGATTAGCGCAAGAAGCGAATGCATATCCGCCTACGTTAATTACGCTGTCCGGCAGAACGACGTTTTCCAACCCGTAATAAACCGTTTGATTATCGCTGTTTTTCGCGCTTGTTCCGCAGCTTCTGAACGCGCTGAAGCCTATATCGGTCAAAACCTCGCTCCACGTAACGTCGGCAAGATGCGTACATTGACCGAACGCGCGTTCGCCTATTTCCGTAACCTTGTTTAAATCGACGCTCGTAAGCGTTGTGATATAGTAGAAGCAATAATCGGGAATATCCGTTATATTATCGGGAATAGTCAGAGTTTCAAGAGACGTTTCTTGGAAACAGCGTGTGGACAGTTCCGAAAGATTGGGACATACGGATAAGTCTATCGACGTAATCTTACTTTTGAAAAACGCGTTGTTTCCCATCGTTACCAGACTCGACGGCAAAGTTATTTCGGTAAATCCGCAGCTTTTGAACGCGCTCGCGCTTATCGTTTCCACGCCGTCGGGTATAGAGAAGTTTGTAAGATTGATGCAACCGGAAAACGCGGAGGATCCTATATATGTGATACTGTCGGACAAAACGACGTTGTTGAGACTTTCGCAATTATAGAACAAATACGACGGAATAGCGTGTTCCAACGCAAGTCTGCGACCGCCGTCGCTGAACGTAATATCGCCCAAACCCTCAACGCTTTCGAGAGACGTACATTCGTAGAATACGGACGAAGCCAGCTGTTTTAACGAAGCGGGAAGCGTTACGCTCTTTAACGACGAACAACCTGAAAACGCCGATTCGCCTATACTTTCCAACTCGTCGCCCAAATCGACGGACACAAGCTTGTCGCAACCGTTAAACGCGTCGCCATCGATGCTTACCGTGCCTTCTTTTACGGTATAGGAAGTCATTTTTCTGTCTACTACGAGATTGAGATTGTATTTGTTGCTTCCGCCCGCATTAGGCATAGACACGTACAAGGCGTGACCGTCGCTGTCGCTTAGCGACGTTCCGACAAATACGCCCGAATTGATAGAGACAATTCCTTTGCAGCCCGTAACGCTGCTTAACGTAGAATAGTAGAAACAGTAATTGTTAAGCGTAGTAACGCTGTCGGGAATATCCAACGCAACTATGTTCCAATATGCGCACGAATAAGAGTCGATAACGTTAAGATCCTCGTGGAACGTTACTTGCAACGAACTTGCGGGCATCAGATACAGTCTGGAATAATCTTTGGAATACAGTCCCGAGTTAAACGACGAGTACCACTCGCTGCCCGAATCTACCGTTATTTCTTCCAAACCGTAAGTATTTAAGGCGTTGCTGGAAGACAACGCCATTCTGGCGGTAGAGGGAAGTCTCAACTTTTTGAATTTAACGGGATTTGCGTCGGATACGTTACTGAAAACCTTCGCCAAATCGACGTACGTTACCCCTTCGGGCACAACTACTTCGTCGGTAGCTTCGCCGGTATATCCTTCGAATACGCGTCTGTTGGCGTCGTAACGTATACTGAGCTTATTAAAATCGCTCACAGACAGGAAATCGGCGCTAAACTTCAATTTCTTTTCCAAGTTTCCCGAAACCTTAGCCATCGAAACTATGCCCGTAGTAGGTTCGTTTTTGTTTGCCATATACCAACCGTTGAATCTCAACGCGCGTTCCGAATCGTTACGCATCGCCGTCTCGTCAACGGAATAGTTATTTGCGGACATATCCACCCACACGGACAACGACAAATCGTCGGAAAAGCTTGCGGAGGCGCTGACCGTTTTCCAAAGAACGGTTTGCTCTTTATCCAAATAAAATTCCGCCGTATAGTCGATTACGTCGTATATAATGTAGTTGTCGGTTTCTTTGTAAGCTATCTTTATCTGCTTGTTCAAACCGCTTGTAGACAAATCGAAGTTTTCGTACGTCACGGCGCCGTCGCGCAAGTGCTTTTCGGTTATCGCTACTTCGTTTCCCTCGTCGTCAGTAAGAGAGCATCCGCATTTTACGATGATTTCGACGGGGTCAATCGTCATATTGCGCGCGAACACGAGATCGTCGTTGTGTTCGATGTGCAATACAGCGTTAGCATTGATACCGTCTATGGTATGCTTAGGGTCGTAAATCTCGCAAGCTGCAAGAGCCGCCGCGCTGACGGTAGCCAACGCGAACAAAACAAGCAGCAATATTATCCTTGATTTTTTCATAGTTATGCCCTCTCTCCTATCGTTATTAAAAGTTACTTTCTTACTTTCTTACTCTTCTTCGCTGCAATAATTTCCCCAGAACGTTTCCTCAGTTCGTTAAAGTCGATGGGTTTGGACACGTGACCGTCCATACCGGCGGCTTCGGATAATTTTATATCTTCCACAAACGCGTCTGCGGACAATGCGATAATAGGCGCGCTTTCCGCGTCCGCCTTGCCGCTGTTTCTTATGGCGCGCGCGGCATCGCGTCCGTTTAAACGCGGCATCTGAATATCCAATAATACCAAGTCGAACGAATATTCCTTCGACTCCGTAAAGGTATCGACCGCCTCCTGTCCGTCGTGCGCCCACGTTACCACCGCGCCTTCGCTTTCGAGAATTTCTATGGCGATTTCGGCGTTAACCTCGTTATCTTCGGCAAGAAGAATACGACAATCTTTGAAAGTAAAGTCCGACGCTTCTGCGTATACTTCTTCCGCCACAACGGCAGCCGTTTCTGCATCCTGCTCCACTTCGGCGACGGGCAACGACAGAAAAACGGAGAAATCCGTTCCTTTCCCGAGCTCGCTGTCAACAACTATGTTGCCGCCCATCAAACGCACGATATTGTCGCAGATTGCAAGACCCAAACCCGTTCCGCCGTAATGATGCGACGTAGAAGCTTCTTCCTGCTCGAACGGACGCATAATCTTATGGATATTTTCGGGAGCTATACCTTTACCGGTATCGCGAACGCGTATCATCAACTGAATGTTACCGCCGATATTATCCAACTGCTTAAACGTAACTTCGATTTTGCCGCCGGCAGGCGTAAACTTATTTGCATTGGAAACAAGGTTCGTGACGACTTGCGTAAGACGCATTTCATCGGCGACAAGATAACGCGCGCTTATATCCACCGTTTCTACGAGGAAGTTTATACCCTTGCTCGTGACGGTCGTATTGAACATATTGCGGATTTTTTCCGCAAATCCCATAATATCCATCTGCGCGTTAAACAGCTGCATTTTGCCGCTTTCGATTTTCGAAATATCCAGTATGTCGTTAATCATACTAAGCAAGAATACGGATAAATCGCCCGCGCGTTCCAGATAGTTGGATACCTTTTCGGGATCGGACACATTCATGCGCGCAAGAGATATCATACCCATAACGCCGTTCATCGGGGTACGTATCTCGTGACTCATATTAGACAAAAACGAAGATTTCGCAGCCGCTTGTTCCAACGCAAAATCCAACTGTTTTTTCATTTCGTCGCGGCTGTTCTTTTGTTCGGTTATATCGAGGATGGTAAACGCAATGTAGTCTTTTCCGTCGCTCTCGGCGCAAAACGCTTCTATTTTGCCGAATTTTCCGTCTCCGTAACCGAATTCCTGCTCGAACGAATCAGTTTTATCCCACTGCTTAAAGTTGTTTTCGAACGCGCGAGTGTACTCTCTGTCAATATGTTTCTTGACGGCTTCGGTATCTAAAAACAACTCTTCTTTAGTTACGCCGAAAAACTCGTAAACGCCCGAGCTGATGTACACCGGTTGATATGTTTGCGCGTCCACGACCAAAAAGGCGGACGATTTTCCCTTGCCGTAAATATCCGCAAAAGCTTTTTCGCCGTCGCCGAGTTCTTTGACGCGAACGAGATCTTTGCGCGCTTTGCTTTTGTTTGCCGAAAAGCAAATAACGCATAGCGCTACGCAAACGCCCGCTAAAAGAGCCATTATTATGCTGTATACTACAATATAAGTAGTCATCTTTTCTCCGAAATCCGATGTTCGAACGCAACGGTCTGCCGATACGCTGCGTATAATTATACAGATATAGTATATCACAAGAAGCGACAGTTTTCAACACATTTACATAAAAAACCGATATTTGAGACAATCGGCGGCTGCTCTTAAACAAAATACTCAAATAGCAAGCAGCGACTGCTTGGATATAGCAGTCGCTCCGTTTAATATCCTCCTCAGACGTACGTATTCGAACCCGTAAGTTTTGGCGGCTATATGCAAAAAGGGGCTGTCGCATTAAGCGCATAATATACGCTTTTGTGAATGATTGCAAAAAGACGCTGAAAAATATATATTTTCAACGTCTTTTTCGTATGGTTTATGAGATGTTTTGAATAAATAATGTTTAATGCGACAGCTCTTTTACGTATTTTTTCGGTTTCGTCGGTTGCGTTGCATTTTAGTAGGCGCGCCAGTAATCTCTGTTTGCAACGTATTGCGTGGCAACGCCGTAGACGGGCGCGTTCAACTCGAGATTCAACTGCGCAGTGCATATGGAAATCAAGTTGATACTGCCGTTTAAGTTTGTCAACGTAAAGTCGTTTTCGTTGTACAGCACGTCGATATTCAACGTTCCCAAACTGCTGTCGATGGGGGAAAGGTCCGCCGAAATATTGAAGTCGCCCGTAGTATATTTGTAGTCCTTCAATACGTCTTCTATGCCGTAATCGTTCGTATTCTCTTTGGTGATAGCTTTCTTGATTTCGTCTTCGATAGCGCTTCCGAAATTCACCAATTGCAAAATATAATCTATTGCGTTTGCCGAGAACGTCGCCGAATCTATACCCGACTCGATATAGTTTTCGTTTTCCAAATGTACCGTATTGCCGGACGACGCTGCTTTGTGATAGCCGACGGCAAGATATTTACTGCCGTGTCTTTCCCAATTCGCAACCGTATTGCAATCGCCGAATAAGCCGATTTCCTTCCCGCACTTAGCACAGTATTTCGACACTATATAATCGCCCTTATTTACTTTGGTGTTGACGTAGGAGTTGCGAACTATATCGAACTTATCCGTAACGCCGTTGTAGAATATGTAACCGTCTCCGCCGTAATCGTTGAATACCAGATTTTCGATTTGAAGTTTGCTCGCTATCGGACGGGACAGTCTGACGGCTATCTGCACCTTATTGTTCTCGTCGATATCGACAAATAACTCGACTTCCAACGTAATATCGCGAGTGAGAATATTAACAGGTATTTCGCCCGAGATATAGAACGCGCGGGTATTCTCGCCTTCTTTCGGCGTAGCGGTTTTGATAAACGCCGAAAGCAACTCGTACATACTGTTGAAATCGATATGATACTCGGAGTAGTTATACGCCAAAATATCCTGAACCGCAGTATATTGCAATCCGCTTATCCACTTGCTTTCGTCAAACGTTCCGTCGTTCTTCGAATCGGCGTATTCCTTTACGAGATCCGATGCGGTGACGACTATATTTTCCAAATTCAACGACATATTGTCGTACGCTAATTGCAGGCAGTTAAGCACCAAACCGTTTCGGCTCTCCGTCTGAGAAGCGGAAACTACTACGTCGCCGAGCTTACTCAAAAATACCTGACCGTTGATAATCAAATTGAAAATACCGTTTTCGTAAGACAGCTTGCGCAGCAGCGTAGAGTAATCCACCAACGCCGCGTTGCCTTCGGCTTCCGCCATTGCGGCAAATACTTGATCCACAATCTGCTGAATCTGCGGAATAACGGCTACCAACGGACCGTACAGGCTTGCGCACTTTTCTATTGTCGCAACGTCTATCGTCAATCTCAATGTGTTTCTGGCTTGATCTGACTTTATCTGTCTTCCCGTATCGGTCACGTATACGCTGCCGTCCTTGTAGACTATATCCAACGACATAAAGTCCTGCCACTCGTTTGCGGAACGCTGTTTGAGAACGTTCAAGACTGCGCGCAGCTTAAATGTATTCATACCTTCCGACAGAGCGTTGCTGTAATAAAACTCGAAGTAGGAGCCCTTTGCAATACGGTAAGTCTGACCGCTGATCGTCATTTCCGAATCGGCGGCGAAATCGAACTTCCAGCTGTTGGTGTGAACCAGCGCTTCTATGGAAGGCAGGAATTCTTCCAGTACCTCGTCTATTGCAACGTAAGCGACGTCGTCCGTAAATTCGCGGTATTCCGTTTTCTTCGCGGGATAAATTTCCAACGTTTTGGACATAACGGGCGCAACGACTTTTATAAGCGTTCCGTTAGCAAAGCTTGCCGTCATATTTATGCCTGCAAAACTCAATCCCATACGCACGAATCCGTTATCCGACGAAATACTTAACGACGATATTATCGAAGGTACGTCGATATCAGTAAATGCGTTCATATCCAAATCGCCGAACATCGACTCTTCCCTGCCGCTGAATTCGTTTACAAGCGCGTCTATACGTTGACATATTTCGATAATTTTCGAAATATCGCCCGTTGCGAAAATCTTATCGCCGGCGGCGATTTTGACAACGCCGTTACTGTACCAAACGTTAAGATTATCTACGCGCAATTTATATACGCCGTTAATCAAGTCGAGATTTGCGTAGACGGTATTCTGTTCGTCCACTTTTATCGCAAGGTTGGTAGTAAAGTCGCCGTCGGGTGCGGTAACGACCGCGTCCGCAGGACTTACGGTCGCTTGCAAACTTAACGCCGCGCCCGCGTGTTCGAAGTCCGTAAAGCTTACGCAAAGTCCGTTGTTATTTGTCAACGCAACCGTAAACGGCGAAGACGTTCCGAATTGACCGCCGTCAACGCTCAACGTCAAAGTTTTGCCGTCGAACGAAAACGCGTTGATTAACTTACCGTAAAGGATGCTTTGCGCGTTAAACTTAGCTATAACGTTTTTAACAAGAGCAAGCAATGCGTCAACGTGAGCGTTATAACCCATGCACGCGTCCAAAGTTTCTTCAATCGACGACGCGCCGCTCGCGCCGCCGTCAATGCGTACGGCGAGTTTGAAATCGTCAACCGACATATACAGATAGTTGTCTACAAACCATACCTGCGCGTTTATCGCATTGATATTGTCGTAGAATAATTTCGCCGTTATCCGTATTCCCTTGTTGTAAGCTATATTACTCTCAACAAAGTATTCTTTGCCGCTTACTACTACGCTTCCTTCTATCTTTATTCCGTATCCCTCAGCCGTTAGCAACTCCGCTATGGCGTCGCAATATCTCTCCGCTATCTCTATTACGTCCGCGCAGCCTCTGTCTATGCTCGGCTCAACGTAGCTGTTTGTTAGTCCGCAGACTATCTTCATTCCCTCTGCGTCTACTTCTATTCCCCCTATCTTTCCGTCGCTGCCTATCGCTATCTCTAACGCTATTCCGTTGTAACTTGCTTTGATCGTAGTCCCGTTCTCTCCGAACTCGACCGCTATTCCTTTTATTATCTCGGGAATGGGTATCTCGCTATCGATCTCAGGCAGACTTATCTCCGTGAATTTATTTATTACTTCTAACAGCCGCTCTATCTCGTTTACGGCAAGTTTTACTTTTACCGCTCCGTAGTTTACGTATACCACACCGTTATCGTAAAGCAACGCTATCGTCTCTCCGTACATCTCCGTGTACGCAGTTATCTTCTTGTTGTATACGTCGATTCGCGCTACTATCTCGTATCCGAATATCTCCGCCGTTACGTCCGTTACGTATAGCTCCGCCGAAGGCGCTTCTACCGCTTCGTCTCTTCCGACAACGCTTACGCTAAGTTCGCTTAACGCTACTTCGCCTATGCTCAGTCCCTTTACGCTTAACGTCAGTTCATCCGTTCCGCTTAACGTTACTTCTACGTCGTCTATTCCGAATTGCTCGCCGTTAAACGTTAACGCAAGCTCGCTTCCGTTGTATTCGAATTCCTTTATTACCTTGCCTATCTCTACGTCGGCAAGTTTTCCGCTTATCTCTTCTATTCCGTTAAGTATTCCGTCTAATACGTCGCTGTATCCGTACAAGCTCTTAAGTACGCTCGCCGCGTCTATGCTTCCATTGTCGCTTACGCTTGTCTCGCTCGCTATCTTTATTCCGTTTACGCTCGCGTATACGACGCCGTTTACATAATATACCTCTCCGTCTATTATGTAATTCTTTCCTTCTCTTACCTTTATATCTGCGCGTATTCCCTTGTTGTAGGCTATATTACTCTCAACAAAGTAAACAGAATCTTTTATTTCGATTTCCGCAGCAAGAGTAATGCGAGCTCCGTTATTCATCAAATCTACGAACGACTTATATGCGTCCGCGACGTATCCCGTCAGCAAGCTTACGGGAATGAAACCGCTTCCGTCGCCGACGTCGAGTTTCACGGTATCGTTCGATTGACGTATTTCAAGCTCGCGACCGAATACTACGCCCGTTACGCTTACGAAACCGAAATCGGATTGCGCCAAATTGACGGACAGAATATTGCCGTCAAACTCCGCGTAGATACGGGGCGAATTGCCGTTCAAATCTACCGTTATGCAGCTAAGAATTTTTTCTATATTCAAACCGCTCAAATCGACGTCCGCTTCGGGAAGTTCGATACCGAACGTTTCGGTAATTAACGCTATAATATCTCCCAGTTCGTCAATTCTTCCGCGCACAGCGATACTGCCGAATTTAACAAACAACTCGTCGTTTACGAATCTGACGTAAGCGGTCTCGCCGAACAGCTCTGCCGATGCGTTTATATCCATAGCAAGCAAATCCGCCGAAACAAAGAACTTAACGCCGTCTAAAGTACCTTCCAGATTAAGTACGTAGTCTTGCGCGTTCGGAGCCTTGATTTCTCTTACGTTACGCTTGACGGTAGCTGTAATATCGGCAGATATTCCGTTTGCTATACGTACGTCGCTAAGCGCGGCGGCAAGATACGTATTGTTTACAACGTACAGTTCCAAACCGAATTCGCCTAACGACAATGCGTCCGCATTTATAAGCATTGTAGCTTTGCCGTTGTTAAACGCAAATTTTTTGATGATGCTTGCAAAATCGATACTTGCCAAATCTATATTTTGCGTCGTATCGACTACCGTTTCGACAGCGTTTACGACAGACCTTACAAGCTCGTTATCTATGCCGTTAAGTAATGCCGCAATCTTGTCTGCGTCGATATCCAAACCGTCTCCGTCAACCTCGAAGGCGACTTTTACGCCGTTGACCGTAAGATATACTTTGCCGTCAAAGTAGACTGCGTCGGCATTTATTACGTCGCCGCTTTCGCAATAAACTACGGCGGAAACGCTTATATTGCCGTTTATATCGCGGCCGAAGTTACCGCGTATGCCGTAAGATTCGCCGTTGACGTCCAAAGTCAAATCGAAATCCGCTCCGTAGCCCAAATTACTTGTACCCGTAAGATTCATTATCGGACCTATAAACGTCAACGCCATATCCGCAACGTCGCAGTATTCGTCCGCTTTTACTTCGGGGACGCTAGACGTTTCGCCGTACTTGGGAGCGATAACTACGTCGTAATCCTGCGCTTTGACGGTTATCTTTTCCAAATTCCATCCGCTTGTTACGTTTGCAAGATCAACGGAAACGAACAGTCCGTCGCTTTCGAAAGTAAACGCAACGCCCGTTTCCATAGCGATTGCCTTTATGTCGGACAATGCCGCAAGAACGTCGGAAAATGAAATCTGCGGCGCTTCGAAATCCAAATCTATCTTGTCGTACATACTGATAAGATCGATTATATTTTTGGCGTCCGCAAAGGCAAGACGCAGTTTGACCTCGCCGAATTTAACGAATACCGTTTCGTCCGCAACCGTCAATGCAAGGTCTCCGCTTTCCACATACAGAGATTGAGCAGCCAAATCGAACAGTACGTCAACCGACATACCGAAAGCTTTCACGTTGCCGCAAATAATACCGTCGTTAAGAATATCCGCAAGTCCCAACAGCTCGGGATAATCGCCCGTCCTTTCGGGAACGGTAAAGCTCTCGGCAAGCCTTACGTCGACGCGCATGTCGTCGTAAACAACTTCCGCTCTTACGAATTCGTACTCGTTTTCGAAAACGTCGGCGTAAATATTGACGTCTATCGCAGCTCCGCTAAACTCTAAAGGCAGATTAACCACGCACGAATTGCCTTCTATCGAGTAGGTTAATTTGTCGAGAATACCGCTTTCCTCGTCCGCTTCGCTTTCGCCCGAACTTACGGCAGACGGAATCAACGCGCCGATAAATCCCATAATGCCGTCTACCGTCGTACTTGCTTTAAAGTCCTGATACGTGACAAACAGCTTGCCGTCACTGTAACTGACGTAGAAATCTTCGCCCAAAACGGCGTCTACGGCAATATTTTCGGGATGGTCGATATCGATATTAGCCGATACCTTTCCCGACAAAACGGTATCTTTACCCTTACTTGCCGTTAACGATACGTTGACTTTGCCGCCCGTAGCAAGGGATCCGAGAATATTCATCAGAACAGACGTCGCGTCGGGTTCTTCCACAGGATCTACTAACACGTCTGCGTCTAAAAACCGTTCAAAAAAGGCTTTCTCGGGTAAATCGTCAGTCGTTACGTCCGAGAAAGTCTCCGTAATATCTTCTATGCAGTCCATAAGACCCAATACGGGTACGGGAACCTTATATTTGCAGTCCGTTCTTAAAGTTTTTACTTGCCAGTTTGCGTCCATCGTAACAACGATTTCCGCTTTTACGTATTCGGAATAACCGGGCATACCGGAATTCGTGTGCATTTCGCGAATCAAACGCGTGGTCGCCGTTACGATATCCAATTCGTAACGGTACGTATAAAGACCGTTTTCTTCTTTTTCGAGATACCCGTTCAACACGGTATCTTTGTTGAGAATGTAACCCGTAAGCGCGTCGGAACGGTGTCCGAACTTTTCCGTAAACGCTTCTTCGGAATATTTCGACGCCGTGTCGTCCCACGTCAAATCGGTAGCGGATTTGACGGAATTGGCTTTGCGGTAGAGATAATTATCTCCGTACAAATACAGTTGGTAGGCGTTTTTGACCATACCGAGCGTAATCATTTCTTTAAATACGTTGCCGCCGATTACGGTACGGTTGTTGTAAACGTCCTGAGTTATACCCGCAGAGGTGGTCGTGCCGCGCGATACGCCTACAAAACCGCCTCTTTTTTGCAGCTCGCCTTGCGCGATAAAAAGATTGTCGATAGCATCGTTTGAAGAAGGGTCTCCTTCTTCGGGTTTGGATAATATGGTATTGACGGAGTCGTCTGTCAATACGGGAGGTTCCGAAGTCGCGCCGAATTTCTCGGCGACTACTACGGTACCTACCGAAGCCAGAACAACTGCCAGTATTAAGCACATTACCTTAGTTTTTTGCATTTAAGTCCTTCTGTTTTACCGCGTTTACTGTCTTGAAAGACATAACGAGACATTTTAATACGAATTATAACGGTTAAAAGTAAATTTAAAATAAACAAACGGCGTTTTTTTGAAAAAATAATGAAAAAATATATATTAAATTATATTAAATACGCGTGCGCGCGAGGGCAATTTCGAACGCAAAAAATTACGACGCAATAATTGCGCCGTAATCTTTACTTTGTGAAAACGTAATACGCCGTCACCTTCGCGCCCGACCGATAATACGTTATCTCCATCATCGTTATCGCTTTGTCCGTAAACTCTACCGCTATGCGCGCGTCGTTTCCGTCGAAGTCCTCTCCAAATAACTCTTTCTCCTTGCCGTTCGCCACAAACGCCTGAAATCTGTTTGTGTTAACGTTCGTTTTACGGAAACACGAATTTCTTAACGTAAGCGAAAAAGTTGCGTATTTGGTAATGTCTCCGTCGCTTATCTCGGCGCCGTTATGTTCCGCCACAACGCCGTTGCGAACAATCGCCGTTCCCGTATAGACCGATTTGAATTCGTCAGGAGCGGTAATAACGCCGTTTTCTATTTCGAAGTCGTTGATCGATTCGTACTTGTACTCTACTTTTGTATCTCCGTTCGACAAACGGGTAACCTTATATTTGCCTTCGAGCTGTACGTTATTTTCTATTTCCGTCAAAACCTCTATTTCGATTTCGGAGTAATCCAACCTTAAAAGGCGGTTTATTTCGGTTAATCTCACAGCATCGTTTTGCTCGCACGCGCTTAAACAAACCAATGCGAGAAGAAGGACGAGAAGTAAACAAATCAATTTTTTATTCATCTTGCGCCTCCCTGTCTTATTCGGGAAATTACGATTATCGCCAAAGCTGCAAGAGCGCTTACCGAAACGGCTTGCGCGGCAAACTTAGCTGCCGAATCCAACGAAGAATTATACGTTTCGGCAGTTTCGTTATACATTTCCACTACCTTGACAAACCGTTGATAAGTTTCCCGAGCTTGCTCTTTTTCGCTTGCAGACAGCTGCGAGTACGCTTGCAAAGCGACGTTGATCAATTCGTGACGTTCTTTCAGCGTTTTCGCGTTCTCTATTCCGTCAACCTTTTCGATAAAACCCGTAACCGAAGGCGACGTTGCGGCAACGGTAATAGACGCAGTGACGGGACATTCCTTGCCGTTGTACCTGCATATTATCCTAGAAGTCGAAACGGTAAGCGTCGGCTGCAAAGTATCGGCGTCAAGCCACTCGAACTTATCCAGTCCGTCGCCGCTGTACGATTCCTGCGAATTGTCGGAATACCTTATCGTAACCGTCAATCCCGACGGATTAAAACGTTCTCCTGCATAGTAAGAGGTTCGTACAAGCGCCCCCGTAATAAAAATGCCCGTTATTGTTCGCGTATCTTCGACAACCGTAATCGCCGCGTTTACATTGCAACTGAAACTGCCGTATTTGCACACTATACCCGTTGTGGAAACGGTAAGCGTCGGTTGCAGAGTTTTTGCGTCCAACCAGTCGAAAATACTCAGTCCGCTGCTGTCGTCGTACGATTCGTGCGCGCCGTCGGAGTACAGTATCTTGACCGTCAGTCCCGTAGGATCGAACTTATCCCCTTCGACGTACGCGGTTTTTGAAAGCGTACCCGAAACTTCTATCCCCGTTACCGACTTGACGTTTACGGTAACGGAAGCTTTAATCGCGCTGTTGGCATTGCTTGTAGCGGTAATTACAGCTTGACCGTTGCCCGTTGCCGTTACTACGCCGTTGACAACCTTCGCTACGTTCGCGTTGCTGCTGCTCCACGTCACGGATTTGTTGGCGTTGGACGGAGTAACGTTTACGTTGAACGTCGCCGTTTCCCCTATCGACAGGTTCAACGCGGAGTTCGGCGTAATCGTCAAATTAGTTATATCGGGAACTTCTTCGTTATAATTGCCGTACTGCGCAACGACCTGCTTCAAAGCGTTGTTGTAGCTTTGTCCGTCGTAGCAATAGATTTGAGCGGCATACTCGGGGTGATCTATAAACGGATTGCGGTTGCCTTGAATTTTGAATACCGCCTCGTTTCTGCGGATTTCTTCGTCCGTCGGCGGTTCTTCCAAGTGCCACTTCATAAGCGTGGATATTTTGCCGATAGTTTTGTTACTTCCTGCAGAATCTACAAACGTCAAATTGTAGTCATTTCCCCAACGAGTCTGCACGTAAAACAAGATTCGAGCCGTTGCTCCGCGATAACCCTTTGCGGGATAGAAAAAGCTTCCCGACGTATAGCAAAACGTATCTAAATCGTTGTTATTGCCGTAACTCGTACTGCCGTTTTCCTTTACGCGGTTTGATGTCGTTTTAGCGACTTCGTCGAACGACTTACTTGATCTTGTAGAATTGAGGTTTGTTTCTGTAGGCCGCAGATGATGTGCATCCGAGCCTGCTTTGCTCTCTGCAGGAAATGCTTTGCCGCTGTTTTTAGGCCACACATGCTCTCGATTCGTATCTCCGCTGCTACCGCCGAAACTTTTGAACGACACCGACGTGCCTGTATAAAACCATATGATGTTTCCGCTTTTGTTCGGGTCGGCGTCCGACGTTTTGTATACGTTGGCAAGTCCTGAATAGGTTGTTTCCGTCTTGTGCGTATTTGTGATAAGCTGCGCTAAATTCGTACGAAAAGCAGCTCCCGTTCCGCTGTCGTTCAAGTTGTCGTAATAATTGCCTGTATATTGCGTCGTCCAAGTCGAAGCAGAACTTGCTACGGAAGTCGCCGCATAAGCGTCCGCCGCAACAGGTAACGATACGGCAGGCGAAATCAATCCGAACGACAACGCTGCGATTACTACCGCGCAGAAAGACAGTATCAGTTTTTTACTTTTCATTATAGACACCTCAATAAAAAGCGTTTACAAATAGTTAGTATACACTTTTTTGCAAAGAAACTCAATACTTTTCGACAAAATCGGCAATAATTATTACAATAAATTATATGCCGTTTTAAACGTAAAGCGAAACCGTAAGCAACTCAAAAACAAAAAATTCCGCGCGGACAAGTTTATTCAAACTTTTCTATCGCTAAGCCGCAAACGGTCGATACGTACAAGAACTATTCGTTTTAAAATCGCGTATCAAAAAACGCAGTACGTCTGCACTGCGTTTGCAATCATCTGTTACCGACGGAAACGGCGTCGCTTTCAAGAGCTCTGACGATTGCCGTTCGATTCTTTTTTTGCGCGATACAAAGGCAACTCGGCGGTTATAGTAACGCGGCCGTCGGCGTAATCGGCGGAGATATCTCCGCCGTGAGTGCGGCAGATTATCTGCGCGATAGACAGCCCCAAACCGTTGCCTCCCTTGTCGCTGTTACGGGATTTGTCCACCGTATAAAAACGGTCGAAAAGATGCGTCAATTGCTCGGCCGTCAATTCGTCGCTGTCGTTGGAAACAGACAAATTCAAATGCCTGCCCGCGCACGTCAAAGAAAGACTTATATTGCCGTTGCCCACCGAATATTTGTTGGCGTTGTCGAGAAGAATAGTCGCCAACTGTTTTAATTGCCCCTCGTTGCCCGAAACGTACAAATCGGGCGCAATATCGTAACAGAAAATTTTGCCGTTCTCGTAAAATACCGCATCGTAACTTAATACCGTAGTTTCGATACAGTCGGAGACGTTTGTCTTTTCCATTTGTACTTTCAATCCGTCGTCGTTTTTTGCAAGAAACAGCAAGTCGGCGACTAAATCCGCCATACGTTGGGATTCCGAACGGGTATTGTCTATCCACCGCATCTGACTTTCGACGGTCTCGTCGCGGTGCGATGCGATAATCTCGGTATTAGCCATTATTACCGATAACGGCGTTTTAAGCTCGTGCGAAGCGTCCGCAACAAACTGCTTTTGCTTGTTCCAGCTTTCTTCGACGGGTTTTAAAGCTATTTTTGCAAGCACGATACTCAACACCAGGTAGCACGCGATACCCAAAAGCACGGTGACGCCTACGCCCAACAAGTACGACTTAAGATTACTGTTGCGCGAAAGCCTGTTGTAGAAAACTATTTTCGTCAATTTGCCGTCGTCAAGCTTGTTGTACTTGACGCGCCAAGAAATTATACCGCTGTCCTTCGACGACGCGACGACGGAATTTAATTTGTCGTAGAGAAATTCTTCGCCGATATCCGCTTTATTGCCTATAAAACACTTGTCAACGTTTCCCGATTCATTGTCGTAAACGACGAGAGCAATGTCGTTGAATATTTTGGTTTCGTCGAAATTTTCGTTGTCGTAGTCGAATTCGAACGCGCTGAGTATACGCGCATTACGTTCGGAATCGAGTCGGGTGAAGCTTATTGCAAACATCAATATCTCGGCGATCAAAAAGACGATACACACGGAAATAACGTTGATCGCTATAATTTTTTTGCGAAGACTCCTTATCACTCTGCTTTCTCCAAATAGTATCCCAAAAGACGCTTTGTCATAATGTTTACTTTGCTGCCTATGTAAAACAGCTTTTTACGCAAAAACGACATATACGCTTCGACGTTGTTTTCCGTTATGTCGCTGTCCAATCCCCAAATTTTCGATATGATAACGTCCTTACTGATAACCTGAGTGGGGTTTGACATTAAAAACCGCATAATCTCGTACTCTTTCGCTCCCAACGAGACGACTTTTTCTCCGCAGGAAAGCGTGTAGTTGAGCGTATTCAGCGTAACGTCTTCGAATACAAGCTCGTCGAAAACAAGCTCCGACTGCCTGCGCGTCAAAGCGCGTATGCGGGCAAGCAGTTCTTCCGTAGCGAACGGTTTGGTAAGATAGTCGTCCGCGCCGCAATCGAGGCCTTTAACTCTGCTCGAAACTTCGTCCTTCGCCGTAAGCATAAGAATCGGCACGTTGCATTTATTTTGACGTAACCTGCTCGCGACCTCGAATCCGTCGATTTCGGGCATCATCACGTCCAACAGAACGACGTCGTAATCGCCGTTTTTTGCGTAAAAATATCCGTCCTCGCCGTCGTATACTACGTCTACGATAAACTTATTCCGTTTTAAAAGTTCGCCCAAAGCGTCGGCTAATTTAACTTCGTCGTCTACTACTAACACTTTCATACCGTTTCTCCTGCCCGTTTCCGAATAAAAATGAGATAAGAAATATTTATTATGGTAAATTCAATATAAATTGACACGCTTAAATAAGACTGAACGCGCTCGACATTCAAGTCGATATGCCGTCACCATTCACCTGTTCTTTTCCGTAAACGAGCAACGGCAAAACCTGCATAGCGTAATTTACGCTAGCGGTCAATTCTTGCAGAATATTCAAAAGCGTGCCGTTCGAATCGAACGTTACAAGCTCCTCATACGCTTGTTAGCTATTTGTACTGTTTCGCCAATCCGCCTGCTGCGGTCTCGCGATATTTTTCGGGAATATCGTGTCCTGTTTCGTACATTGCTTTGACTACCGTATCGAAAGAAATCTTACGGCTGTCCGTCAAAAACGTCGCAAGACTTGCCGCATTAATCGCGCGCATAGCCGCTACTGCGTTACGTTCTATGCAGGGTATTTGCACAAGACCGCATACGGGGTCGCAAGTGAGCCCCAAATGATGTTCCAACGCGACTTCGGCGGCGTATTCTATTTCGTCAAGCGACAGTTTCAGCATTTCGGCAAGTCCTGCCGCCGCCATAGAACAAGCTACGCCCACTTCCGCCTGACAACCGCATTCCGCGCCAGAAATCGACGCGTTTGTTTTTACTACGTTGCCTACGATTCCCGCCGTAAGCAGCCCGCGCAGAATATCGTCTTCGGACAGTTCGTACTGCTTTTCGGCATATTTAAATACTGCGGGAAGCACTCCGCTCGAACCGCACGTAGGCGCAGTAACTATTTTACCACCGGCAGCGTTCTGTTCGCTTACGGCGAAAGCGTAAGCGGCAACAATCCTGTCCTGATGAATCTGAGCCGTTTCCGACTCCTCTACGGAAACGATAAGCTTCTTGGCGCGACGGCTCACGTTCAGTCTGCCAGGTAAAACGCCTTCTTTTAAAAGACCTTTTTCGATAGACCGCTGCATAACCCGCCAAATGTCCGCGACGTAACGCAATATGCCGTCTCCCTCGCGAAGCAACGCGTACTGCCAGTACCTTATGCCGTTTTCCTTACAGTAATTTTTAATTTCTTCGAAAAAATTAAATTCGTATATTTCCTCGCTTTCTTCAAACGTTTCTCCGGCAATCATAATTTCGCCGCCGCCTATGCTGAACGCCTGCATTGCGCACTGTTTGACGCCGCCGACAAAACCTGCAAACTGCATCGTGTTAGGATGCGCGCACTTTGTCTTTACGTCGAAAACGATTTCTACTTGCCTGTCTTTAAACGCTTTTTTTATAGCGGTATCGGTGCCGTGTCCCTTGCCCGTTTTCGCAAGTGATCCGTAAAGCGTTACGACGTAACTGTCGCAGCCGTCGTGTTCGGACAAAAATCTTTCGCAAGCTTTAACCGGTCCCATCGTATGCGAACTGGAAGGTCCTATCCCTATTTTATACAGTTGTTTTATGCTTTTCATTTACTCTCCCAAATTATCGTTACGGGTCCCTGATTGCTCTGTTCTATCGTCATATCCGCGCCGAACACGCCCGTTTGCGTAGGCGCGCCCAAG
>JAMPAB010000030.1 GCA_023667435.1 Corallococcus sp.
CCTTGCAAAATACGCATAGCGCCGATGTGGCGGCGAATATCGGACTTAAATCATGCCTGTCCGTATATTGTTCGTTCACGATAACGGAAAGAGTTTGGAGCGGTTTTCCTTTCGGACAGTATCAGACCGTTCAGTCAACCGTTCAATCGGCGGGTTCGGGCGTTATCTATCAGCTCGAAGACGGAGGCTCGGCATACGTAATTACGAATCACCACGTAGTTTACGATTACAGGAGCATTACGCAGAATAAAATCAGCGACGACATCAATCTGTATCTTTACGGAATGGAAGGAAGCGAATACGCTATACCGGCAAAATACGTAGGCGGATCGCTCAATTACGATATCGCGGTTTTACGCGTAGAAAACAACTCTATCCTCGATGCGGCGATAAAACGCGGAGTAGCCTGCGCCGCCGAATTTGCAAACTCGGATAACATACGCGTCGGGCAAACTTCTATCGCCATCGGCAACCCCGAAGCATACGGTATATCCGTCACCTGCGGAATCGTCAGCGTAGATTCGGAGTATATATCGATGACGGCCGTCGACAATCAAACTACGATACAGTTGCGCGTAATACGCACCGACACGGCAGTTAACAGCGGAAACTCGGGCGGCGGGCTGTTTGACGACACGGGAAAGTTAATCGGTATAGTCAATGCAAAATCGGGCGATACGTCCGTAGAAAATATAGCGTATGCAATTCCGTGCAACGTCGTAAAGGCAATAGCGGAAAATATAATTTACTACAACAAAATGCAGAACAGCGAATGTGTTATGCGCGTTCTGTTAAACGTAACGATAGATATCGGAGAACTGACTACCGCCGTTGACGAGGAAACTGGATTTTTAATTAAAAAAGAACAGGTAAAAATCGATACGGTTTCCTCCGACAGCATAGTAAAAAATATCCTGCAATCGGGCGACATAATCAACAGCGTAACTATCGACGGAAAAGAAACGCAGATAACACGGCGTTATCAGTTTATCGACGTGCTGCTCGACGCAAGAGTCGGAACCAAAATAACGCTTAAATACACGCGTAACGGAGAGCAACTCTCGTCAACAGTCACCGTTACCACCGACTGCCTGGCAGAATATTGATTAAGAGCAGAAAAAATCATTGCTACAAAACTGAGGGACTGTCGCCTGTTTTTGACCGACTTGCGACTGTCCCTTATTTCGTTATTTCAGCTATTGCGCATATGAAACTCGCTCTAAAAACCGTTAACCGTTTGTATGATTTTTAGGAGCGCCCCAACATCCCTGATATTCTCAAAAATTCCGCTTCGGCATTTATCTGCCTTGCTTTTTCAACTAACGGGAGAATTACATATTGGAATAAATTACTTCTACCTTAACATTTGACAAAGAACTCAAAAAAAACGGCAACCTCGAAAGAGATTGCCGAATTCGATTGAAATCAGTTGGAGCTTTTAACTTTTGCCGCTTTGCCCGTACGCGAACGCAGATAATACAACTTAGCGCGTTTTACCTGTCCCTTGCGAACGACTACCAAACTGTCGATTTTGGGGCTGTGAACGGGGAACGTTCTTTCTACGCCTATACCAGACGAAATACGTCTGACGGTGAACGTTTCTCTTAAACCGCCGTGTTTACGCGCGATTACGATTCCTTCGTAGGCCTGTATTCTCTCCTTGTTACCTTCGATAACCTTAAAGTTGACGCGTACCGTATCGCCGACGTTAAACGGCGTAACTTCTCTCAGCGCCTCCGATTCTAATTGTTTGATGATATCCATTTGACTTTTCCTCCAAAAAAATTTGTTAACTAAGCGTTCGTTCGCATATCAAGCCAGAGGACCGCCCGAAGTCACTGATATATTTTACCATAATGTTTTAACGCACGCAACTGTTTGAATGTATTTTTTCGAAGAGATAAGAAAATTTTCTTAAAACAATAAAACGCGCCCGAATAAAACCGACGCAAATCAGACGCTTCACAGACAACAACGGACGAAAAAAGATTATTTACCGGTTGCTCGCTTACAACAAAAACTGTTCCGACACAATTAAGAAACGCAACAAACGAAATACAGACGGAAAATTTTACAACGTATCAGACTTAAAATTTACGCAAGTTTTATCAGTTCGCGCAAACTTTTTAACGGGAAATAACTATGCGATACGTATTTATAACACAAATTCAATGCATCCTTTAAAGCGTCGAGAGATGCGTTGATATTATCCGTCTTGTCGTAGGAAATTCCGTCCATCATTTTGCAAACCGACAAAGCGCGCGCACTGACGGCGGAGCTTTCCGCTTCGCGGCAATTATCGCACACAAGTCCGCCGCGCGGCAAATCGAGAAACAGTCTCTGCGAGCGGTTGCCGCAAGAAATGCAAGAATCCAACTGCAAAGCAATGCCCTGCAATTTAAAAAATCCTAATAGATACCGCAAAACAACGGCAAGAGGTTCTTTCTTTTCTTCGAGAGACTCTAATGCTTTCAACGTTTCTACAAACAGATACGGATCGGATTGCCCTTCTTCCGTATAATTAGACAGACATTCGGCAATCACGCAAGCGGAATAATAACGGACGATATCTTCTCTCAAGCTGTAAAAGCTTTCTAACTGTTCGCAGGTTTTTAACGTGAAGCGTCCGTTAGTCTGTGCAAGTTCGTATTGCCCGAAGCAGAATTGATCGGCGCAAAACTTCAACTTTGCGGAATTCTTCCGTATTCCGCGCGCATGAACGGAAATTTTGCCGTATTCCAACGAATACAGCAAAATCATTTTATCGCTCTCCTTGTAGTCCGTCGCGCTCAGAGCTACGGCTTTCGTCTTTACGTCCATCTTTCGCCAATTCCTTGTAAAGCATATAATATGCCGGATTACCCGTCTCTTTAAACAACTGCCAAACAGTATCTTTCATCGTACGCAACCTCCCTTATTAGTTTGCATACAACAACTTAATTCTAAACGTTGGCAATCAAAACCGATGTTAAAACTGCATTTTTTCTGCCGTTTTGCGCTTATCAGACATACTATGTCTCAAATAGTATATTACAATTTATACGTTTCACTATATTCTTAGCTCAATTACGGCTGTTATATCCCAACTCGTTGAGCATCGAAGGGTTATTGCGCCAATCTTCCTTCACCTTGACCCATAAAGTTAAAAACACTTTCGCGTCAAGCAGTTTTTCGATGCTTTCTCTCGCATGAATACCTATACTTTTTATCATGGCGCCGCGTTTACCCAGTACGATAGGCTTGTGCGAAGCCTTTTCCACTATTACCGTCGCGTCTATATCGTAGGCGTTACCTTCGAGCTGCATTTTATTGATAGCTATGCCTATGCCGTGAGGAATTTCCTCTTCGCAGGCAAGAAGAACTTTTTCGCGAATAATTTCGGCAACCAGATATCTTTCGCTCTTGTCGGTCACGTCGTCCTCTTCAAAGAACATTTCCGTACCCGTTAAATACTTTTTTAACGCCTGCTTTAATTCGCTTACGCCGCGATTGCGCTTGGCAGACACGCAATATACTTCCGAAATACCTTCAACCGAATTCAATTTAGCAAGCTCGGGCATAAGCTTTTCTGCTTGAGTAATATCGATTTTCGTGACGGCAACTACGACGGGAACATTCGATTTTGCATACTTGGATATTTGAGACAATTCGCTGTCGCTTATTCCGTTGTGTCCGTCGATTACAACCAGTATGCAATCTACGTCCCGAACGGCATTGTCGATGCTTTTAAGCATATAGTCGCCCAAAGCGTTTTTACTGCGCAAAAATCCCGGAGTATCAACGAATACAATCTGACACTCGTCGTCCGTCCAAATTCCCATTATGCTGTCGCGCGTAGTCTGCGGTTTCGGAGACACGATCGACACTTTTTGCCGAACAAGAGCGTTAAGCAGCGTCGACTTGCCTGCGTTTGCAAATCCCACTATCGCTATGAAACCTGTTTTTCGCATAGCCGTCTACCTCACGATACCGAGTTTAGTAAGAATACGTTCCTGAAGCGACGTCATTTGCTGCTCGTCGCTTTCTTCGATATGGTCGTAACCGAGCAGGTGCAAAGTTCCGTGCAACGCCAAAAAGCATATTTCGCGTTTTAACGAATGACCGTAATTTTGCGCCTGTTCCTTTGCCCTGTCCGAGCAAATAACAACGTCGCCGATATTAAGTCTGCGTGTTGCGGGATTTACCGAATCCGAAGCGAATTCTCCGTAATTCAAAATTTTGCGTTCGGGGTTGTTAACCGTAGGAAAAGACAAAACGTCGGTAACGGAATCGACGTTGCGGAACTCGCGGTTAAGATTGCGAATCTCCTCCTGCGAAACGATACTGACCGACATTTCGAGTTTGCCGCTCGGCTGCCCCAAATACTTTACGGCATAATTAAGGACGCGTTTTACGGCATATTTTATAAAACCTGCGTTTGTAAAATAAATCTTCATCATTTGCCGCTTAATTTGTAATCCGGATAAGATATACGTTTGTGACGCACGCCCAAAAACGTGGCGACGACGGTGTCTTTGATTATTTCGATTTCTTTCATCGTAATGTCGCAATCGGTAAACTGACCGAACGTCATACGTTCGTTGATGATTTCCGAAACTATTTTATCGGCGCTGTTCTTGTCGCCGCTTGCTCTCAATGCCGCTTCGGAAGCGTCGCATATCATAAGAATCGCCGATATTTTGCTCGTAGGTTTGGGACCGTCGTAACAATAACCGTCGTACGGCAAAAATCCGTCGGTATACTTTTGCGCTTTCAAAAAGAAATACTTTATAGGCATAGTTCCGTGATGTTCGCAAATCGCCGCCTGAACTTCTTTAGGCAGTCCGTATTCCTTAGCAATCGCCAAACCGTTCAACGTATGGTACTTGATCATATTTACGCTAGCTTCGGGAGGCATATTGTCGTGAGGATTGTAACCGTCAAACTGATTTTCCACGAAATACGCCGGATTTTTTATCTTTCCTATATCGTGATAATAGGCGGCGGCTTTTGCAATTACCGCGCTTTGACCTATCGCTACCGCGCAGGCCTCGACGTACGTCGCGACGGTCAAGCTGTGATTGTACGTTCCCGGCGCCTTTTCGAAAAGCTTGCGCATAAGCTCGTTGTCGGACGTCGCAATCTCCGAAAAACGGAAAATAGAAGAAACGTTGAAGATTCTTTCGAAAACGGGAACTATAACAAACATAAGCATAACGCTGATGAGTCCGCTTCCGAACGAGCACGCAACTATAATCGCGTATTCCGTCCAAATCCATTCGCCCTCGAAAATAAGATAGCTGATTGTGGCGCATATAATCGCGATTATTCCGAGCAGTACGCCCGCCAAAACGTAACGCGACCGCTTGTATTGTTTACCCAGAAGGAAGGACACGAATACTGCTTCTATTACGCCGCAGAACAGTAAGTAAAAGAATTTATCCATTTGAAAAACGGACGTATCCTGCCATATAATCGCCTGCATAAAGCAGAGCATAATAATTATAAAGTTTGCAAAAAATCCGCATTTACCGGAAACTATAATAGATAAAACCAACGAGCACAGAGCGAAAGGAACAAGATATATCGCGTAATTCCACAGCTGCGACAGCTGAATAACGATATACGAAAGAATCATCGTACAGAACGTTGCCCACGTTTCTCTTGCGCTTTCCATAACGGTTCTGTCGGCAAAATAAACGTATAAAGCCAACGAAACCAATAGCATTGCGGTAGTAATCAACTGAACGGAGACGTTTATTTCATTGATTTTTTTGATGTTGGGCAAAATAGTCAATGCGGCGAATAAAACGTAAGCCAAAACGTAGCTCAACGATACTCGCTTCCAGTTGACATTGTTTTTCTTTAATCTCTTAGCCATTATTTATCCTCTGTCTCATATGCTTTGACGATTTTTTGCACAAGCGGATGACGGACTACGTCCCTTTCGCTCAGTTTGATTATACCTATATCGTCGATATCTTTGAGTATTTTTATTGCATGTTTCAATCCCGACGTCAGACCTTTAGGCAAATCGATTTGCGTAAGATCCCCCGTTATTACCATTTTACTGTTTTCTCCCAATCTTGTCAAAAACATTTTTATCTGTTCTTTGGTAGTATTTTGAGCTTCATCGAGAATTACGTACGCGTTAGACAGCGTTCTTCCGCGCATATACGCCAACGGAGCGATTTCTATTGTTCCGCGCTCCATCATTTTGGCGAAGGTTTCATTGCCGAACAGTTCCTGCAAAGCGTCGTATAACGGGCGCAAATAAGGATTAACCTTTTCCTGCAAATCTCCAGGTAAAAACCCGAGCTTTTCGCCCGCTTCTACGGCAGGACGGGTAAGAATAATTTTCTCTACGTTTTTGGATTTGAATTCGTTTGCCGCTATAGCAACGGCAAGGTAAGTTTTACCCGTTCCAGCAGGGCCCACGCCGAACGTTATAGTCTTTTTCTTCATCAAATCGACGTACTTTTTCTGCCCGACGGTTTTGCATTTGATGGGCTTACCGCGATTCGTAATAGCTACGACGTCGCCCAACAACTCGTCCACTTCGTCAAGCTTACCGTCGCGCGCGCATTCGCACAGATAATTAACCCTACCGATATCTACGCTGTCGCCGTTGTAAATAAAACTTTTAAGCTTAGACAGAACGGCGACCGCCATTTCAACGTTCGCGTCTTCGCCGAATACGCTGCAATGTCCGTCCTGCACTACGACTTTAACGTCGAACGCAGAACTTATTGCCTTAACGTTCTCGTCGAGCGGGCCGAACAGCTTTACAATCTCGTCCATAGAACGAACTTCGATTATTTTAGATATCAAGTCAACCTCCGTTTAGCGAAATTCCGCATATCCTATCAGTGTCGCTTCTACGCCGCCGTCCGTAACGACGTACCGCACGTCTTTAACTTCGAATCCGCATTGCGCTTCCGCGATTTCGTATGCCGATTGCTTCAAATCCTCCAAACATTCCGACAAATCCGCCGACTCGGTTACTCGCGCAAGTTCTGTATACACGTCGGAACGCAATTCCAAATTAAAGGGATACAATCGCGCGGCGGAACTTTCAACCGAATAACGTTCGAAAGGACAAACGCGTCCGTATTCTTTACCGAATAAAACGACGCAAACGCTTTTAAATACGTTACCAGTAGGAATATCAACCGTTTTGAATCCGTTAAATTCCGCAAATCCCGTCGCGGTGATCTGCACCGTGACGCGACCCAAAGCGTACGCGTCGCGACTTTGCCCGTCGTTAAATACTCTGCGTCCTTCTATAAGCACGTCTCCTTCGCTTACAACGTCGCCTACCTTCACCAAAGACGTACCCTGTTCGCACAGAACGTTTGTCACCACGCCGCCGCAAGAAGCCACTATATCCCTGCGAACGTTCATATCGACGGGCGGTTCAATCGACTTTTTTGCCACGACGTTAACGTACACTACGCTGCCTTTGCAATTAACAACCGCATACATAGCGTTCATACTATTGGCGACGGAATTTTCGACGACGTCCGCGTCTATGCCGCGCAAACTGCCGCCGACTTTTATACCTGCGTCGGCAAGAGCAGCGCAAACCGCTTCTCGATCGTAATCTCCCGCAACTTCGATTTTCCAGCAAAATTGAGAAGATATGCTTAAAATGAACGCGCATAAAACGACGGCAATGGGCGCAAGAAATCTCTTTTTTACAAATTTGACCGCATTTGCGACGCCTTTATACCTTACGTTTAGTATATTATAGCACTTTTCTTCGAGTTGCGCAACAACCTTATGCGAAACTGTTGCAAGGACTTCTATCTTGCACAATTTCCCCTGTCTTTCTATACCCAAAAGCGTAACGCCCTGCTTACACAGACCGTTTAGAAACCGATTGACGTTTAACCCTTCGAACGTAATAACGCAACTACTTTTCATCGCCCGCCACCTCCGCGCCTGCGACGTCGCCGACAATCAAAGCGAAATGCTTTTCGAGACACTTGATTCGTAAGTTACGTCCGCGAATACGCAATACGGCGTTTTTAATTGCAAAAGACACTTCGGCATCGGAATAACCGATTATACCGCAGTGCCCTTCGATTATAGCGGCGCGTCCGCTAAATACGGAATATTTGTAATTTCCGCAAAGAGCGGACATCTCTAATCCGCAAATGTTAGATATAGTGTCGCTGAAAGAATTATTCATATAGTAATATATGTGACGTTTTACAATTCTTTCAAACAAATTAGTCTATGCAGACGGCAAACAATCTTATAGATAACGTCAATCGCCGTAAACTTTCGGCGGATTTGGCGAAAATACCTGCTACCGCGCATTACAGCAATTTATCCAAAATTTGCTTTATTTCTTCCACTTTTTCTTTGCTGCCCTCTCCGCATGAGGCAAGCACGCAGTTGCTCAAATGCGCATGAAGCACTTCCTTATTTACTTTGGCTAATATCGCCTGGCTTGCCATAATCTGATTTGAAACGTCTATACAGTAACGGTTTTCTTCGATCATTTTCAATATTCCGTCTATCTGTCCGCGCGCCGTCTTTAACAGACGGGTTATTTTTGCTTTGTCCGCAGTCATAACTCTACCACCTCCGTAACAACGTAATCTTGCGCTTCTATCGCGGATTTTAAACTTTCGGTCTTAACGTCCGCCTTCGCCTCCACAATCGCGCGCTTGTCTTCGAGACTCACCGTTACGGATTGAACGCCGCAAACGTCCTCTAACGCTTTCGTAACGTGCGCAACGCAGCGGTTGCACATCATGCCTTCGACTTTAATCAGATACTTCATTTGTTTTTCCTCCGTTATATTATTTTCGATATCATCGATTTTTTCCGCTCCCGATGTTTTTTCTGCCGACGAAAAATCCGCTTTTTCGAGCGACGTATTTTTAACGTTCTTTTTGGCAGGTTTGAACAGTCTCAAACGCAAAGCGTTGGTAACTACGAATAAACTGGATAAGCTCATTGCCGCAGCGCCTATCATTGGACTCAACTGCCAACCCAAAGGCGCGTACAATACTCCTGCCGCCAAAGGTATTCCCAACGCATTGTAGAAGAACGCCCAAAACAGATTTTGCTTAATGTTGCGACGCGTCTTACGACTCAGTTCTATTGCGTACGGTACGTCCCTGACGTCGTTTTTCATCAAAAGCACGTCGGCGCTGTCTACCGCGATGTCCGAACCGTTTGCAACGGCAAAGCCCACGTCGGCGCGGGACAGGGCGGGCGCGTCGTTTATACCGTCGCCCACCATTGCCGTCAAACCTTCCTTCATAAGTTCTGCGACCTTTCGTTCTTTTTGATCGGGCAAAACGTCTGCATAAAACTGTTCGATTCCTACCTGCTCGCATACCGATTTTGCCGCAAGAGCATTGTCGCCCGTAAGCAGCACGGGTTTGATTCCCAACCGTTTCATGGAATCGATCGCCTCGTAAGACGTAGGCTTTATCTCGTCTCCTACGCCCAAAATACCGACGAACGAGCCGTTTTCGGATACTATCAGACAAGTAAGTCCCTTTTCGGAAAACTCGTCATAGAACGAAGCGTAAACGTCTTCGCGTACGCCTTGCTCCGACATAAGCCTTTTGTTGCCTATCGCATACTTTTTACCGTTTACCTCAGCTACTACGCCGCGTCCCGCAAGAGTTTCGAAAACGTCGGGCGTATACGTTCGAATATTCATCAACTCGGCGCGTTCTACCACAGCTTTTCCCAGCGGATGCTCGCTTTGCTTTTCGATTCCGCCTACGACGGCAAAAAATTCTTTTTCGTCAGTCAGTACGCGATACTCGGAAATAAACGGTTTGCCCAACGTAAGAGTACCCGTTTTGTCAAGCACTACTTGTTTTATGCCTGCAAGTCTTTCCAGAATCTCGCCGTCCTTTACTAAAATACCGTTTTCCGCCCCCTTACCGGTAGCAACCATAATGGCTACGGGAGTGGCAAGCCCCAACGCGCACGGACAGGAAATTACCAACACCGATATGGCGAAATTAAGCGCCAACGAAAAATCCTTTTTTACGCACATCCACACAATAAACGAAACAAGAGATATCGCCATAACGATAGGGACGAATACGGCGGATATTTTGTCTGCCAAACGCTGTATCGGCGCTTTGGAGGTACCCGCCTCCTCAACGAGAGATATTATTTTGCTAAGTACGCTGTCTTGTCCGACGGAAGTAACCTGTACGCGCGCGTAACCGCTTACGTTGACCGTTCCGCCCACAACGAAATCGCCCGTCTGCTTTTCGCGAGGCAAGCTTTCGCCGTTAACGCTGCTTTCGTCCGCAAAACAATTTCCGTAAATCACCGTTCCGTCGGCGGGGAAAACCGCGCCCGCCTTAACTACGACGGTGTCGCCGACTTTTATCTGTTTGCAATCGATTTCCTTTTCTTCGCCGTTTAGCAGAATTACCGCCTTGTCGGGAGCGAGTTTCCGAAGCTTCGCCAAAGCGTCGCCTGTTTTGATTTTGGAACGGCTTTCGAAATATTTACCCAAATCCACCAATGCCAATATCATTGCGGGCGATTCGAAATACAGCAAATGACGGTAACCGTCAACGGTGTTCATATCGCCTTTGCCGAGCGCGTAGCTCATTATAAATATAACTATTACCCCGTACAACGCGCCTGCAAAAGACCCTACCGCAATAAGACTGTCCATATTAGGCGAGCGCGAAAATAACCTCTTAAACCCTACCGAAAAATAACTTCGGTTTACGTACCATACCGGCAAGCACAACAGAAACTGCACCAAAGCAAACGATACGGCGTTTTCAGCGCCGTTTAAAAACGACGGCAGAGGCGCGCCTATCATATGCCCCATCGAAACGTACATGAGTATTACGCAGAATATTATAGATATCAGCAAACGCGGCAAACCGACGCTGTTTTTAGGTTTGTCCGTTTTATCCTGCGTTTTGTCGCCTGCGACTTTCGCCCCGTACCCCGACTTTGCGACGACTTTAATAATCTCTTCCGCGTCGGTCTTTTTTTCGTCGAAAATTACAGTCATAGCGTTTGTAAGTAAACTGACCGTGACTTTACTTACGCCGTTCACTTTATTTACGGCTTTTTCTACGTGCGCGGCGCAGGCGGAACAAGTCATTCCCGTGACGTCGAATTGCTGTTTCATATCGATACAATCTCCGAAGTTTTAATACACCCCTACGGGGTAACCGTGTATATTATATTACAATTTACCGCAAAAAGCAAGCAATTTTTATATTTGTTTTCTACAAAACGATACTTGCGCGCTTATGTGCGCATTCCGATGCTTTGCTTTGACCGACAAACAGACGGCATTACTTGCCGAAAACTGCCGTACTCTCGAAATAACGCGAGAAAGTTTATTAACGTCGATGCTTCCGAACGACAAAGCCGCGCCGAATATTTAAAAATCCACAATGCGTAGACAGTTTCCACAGTTTGCGCATTGATTTTTTTGTCTGCGTAATGTAGAATTAAAGCAGATTAGAACGTTACCGAACAACGAATACAAATAAGGAGCGAATATGGCAAAACAAACTACGGGCGAATTTATGGCGTTGCTGCGAAAAGCAAGCGGTTACACCCAGCAGGAGGTCGCGGAAAAATTAAACATATCCAACCGAACGCTTTCCAGTTGGGAAACGGACAGAACTTTACCAGACGTATCGATACTGCCCGCAGTTGCGGATTTGTACGGCGTTACGGTAGACGAACTGTTACGCGGCGAGAGAAAAAACGACTCCGCTGCCGACGTACGGACAATTTCGGAAAAATCTCTTTCTAATATACGCAAGCGAAATTTGTGTCGATTCAATTCTAAGGCGAATTTGCTTACGGGCATAAGCTTGATGTGCAATCCGTTTATAATACTTGCCTGCCTGATTCCGCTGATTACGGCGCAACTGTGGATTGTTACTATATCGGGCATTTTGGGAGGATTGGCAGGTGTCGGCATAGGCGTATGCGCATGTTTGCTGTGCTATTATTACAATAATTTGAAACTTTTCGAAGGAATAGTAACTCGCGACGACTACACCGAAGAAAACAAACCTTATTTAATCGCCGCTAAAAACAAGCTGTCGCGCGTATTCGGGATAAGCGCCGCGACGTTTGCGTTGTCCGCAATCGCATTTTTGATTGCGCTTGCATTTACCTATCCGCACACATACGACGCGACTGTGACGCTTATAGTCGCAATCGGCATTAACGTTCTTTTTATGCTTGCCGAACTTGTCGGCTGTCTTAGCGCAAGATACGCAATCTTCAAGATGACGAACGACTCGGAGGCGCGGGAGACCGCGAGCAAAAGCAATAAACGCCTTGCGCGCAGAGTTGCTCTGTTCGGATGTATACCTGTTGCTGCGGTAATACTGATAAATATTATTTTGGCGATAGTTTTCCCCAACGACTGCAAAACGCTGTACAAATCCGACGATTTGCAAACGTTTAAAAATCACATACAAACGTTGGTAATAAACGATAACGGCGTCATTCCGAACGGCGAATACGAGTTGGATTTTCCCTCGCAACCGCAACTCGGAACTAAATACGATTTACAAAACGGATTTTACTGCTTTTACTTGGGGCAGACGGAACACTACGATACCGCAAGCGGCAGCTTTATACGCATAGGCAATTGGAGCGTCGGCTCCGATTACGATCGGTCGTTTTATCTCGATTTGAATTCCTGCGCCGTAAATAACGAATTTGACGACGATGAAAATTTTATCGTCAACGCGCGTTACCGCTCCGACATAAGATACGACACCTACGGCAACAGAATGTTCGACGTTGTATTTACGGAAAATGACGGAACGTACTGCATCATAAAAGATTTGTCCGACGTTCTAATCAAAATTGCCGTATGTACTTTGCCGATCGTACCTCTGTTAACCGCCGTTATTTGCGGAGTAATATATGCCGTAAAACGCAATAAAACAAAATACGAGTTATAAAACGGGACTGCAAACGCTTCTTCGTCATATGGAGAAGCGTTTTTTTTTGCGCGGACATAGAAATAGTTATTGCTTGAAATTTTCGATTATGTTATTATATTGTATACGAACAATATTATTTACGGTACATTATTATCAACGTGATACGATGTAATAAACAGTAGTTAGACGTAGTCTGCTGTTTTATTGTAATAAAAAAGGGGATTGCTATGACGAAAATAAGGCGCAAATTCAATTGGAAAGTTTTTTGCATCGTAGTAGCGTGCATTTTGGTAGTATACCTTATATTTGCATTGCTTCCGCGAACTCAATGCGTAAACGGAGACAACACGTTCGTCATAGAGCACGGCAGCAAACCTCTGCTTATAGCTCACGGAGGCGGACACGGAGAGTTTCCCGACAATACGTTGGAAGCGTGTTACAACGCCTATTCCGTCGACGAAAACGTAATGCTTGAAATGGACGTATCGATTACAAAAGACGGAGTTGTGATAATGTCGCACGACACCACTCTCGACAAACGCACCAACGCGCGAGGTGCTATTGCCGATTGGAACTACACGGATTTGCTGGATCAACGCGTCGATTTCAGTTACGTTAACAAAAAAGACGATAACGGCAACGTTACCGAAGTAATAAAATTTACCGACCAAAACGGCAAACGGGTCACTCCGCTCGACGTCGAATATCCCGAAGGCGTAACGCCGCGCGACAGCGAAATATTTAAAGTAACTACACTCAACGAAGTTTTGGAAGCGTTTCCGCATAACACGGTAAACATAGAAATCAAACAGGACGGCGAAACGGGACTCAGAGCGTTGAAGGCTGTAATAAAAATCGTCGAAGAACACGACGCCTTCGACAGAGTCGTGCTTGCGTCTTTCCACAACGAAATTTACAGAGAATTGAAAAATATCAAAAAGACGACGCATCACGACATGATGTGTTCGCCCGAATACGTGGGCGTAGGGTTACTGCTCGTGTCGGGAGCTTTGGGATTGGACGCGCTCTATTCCGAACCCGTTGCCGTATTGCAAATACCTATGAGTTTGTCGATTATTCATCTTGACAGGGAATGGTTCGTAAAAGTCGCTCACAAACATAACGTCGCAGTCCACTACTGGACGATCGACGACAAAGAAGATATGAAATATCTGATAGAAATAGGCGCGGACGGAATTATGACCAATTATCCTCACAGACTGCAAGAAGTTTACAACGAAACTTTTTCGCAAAACGCCAAATAAAAACTATGCGTCGAATTTGCAGATTACCGCAATATTCGATTATAAGCGCGCAACGGGAGAATATATGAAGAAAGCTTGTTTATTCGATTTCGACGGAGTGCTTGTCGACAGCGAAAAATACCACTATATCGCATGGCGCGCCGTTGCGGAAAAAATGGGAACGACGCTCGGCAAGGAAGAATACGGTCCGCTTAAAAGCACTAACGTAGAATATACGATCAGAGTTCTGCTCGACAAAGCGGGCAAACGTTTCAAAGACGGAGACGTGGAAAAATATTTTTCGTACCGTCAAAGCGTGGCATTGCCGCTATTCAAAACGTTAAACGAAAAGGACGTCATGGAAGGCGCGGTAGAATTCGTCAAACTGCTTAAACAAAACGGAATACCCTGCGCCGTGTCGTCGGCAAGTCCCGACAGCACGCGCACCGCCAAAAGACTGCAATTGTACGATTTGTTCGACGCATTTGTAGACGGCAACGACAAGCTGCCCTGCAAACCGAACCCCGACATTTACCTTAAAGCGGCAAAACTGCTTAACGTTGCCCCGCGCGATTGCATCGTGTTCGAAGATTCCATAGCGGGCATTGTCGGAGCAAAAAACGCGGGAATGTACTGCGTAGGATTTCAAACGTATTTCACCGATTTGGCGGATACCGTAATAGACGGCTTTAAAGGACTTGACGTTGCGATTTTAAACGTATAGGGATATTTCTCGAAATCGCAAATTATCGATAAATACACTACTTTAACGCGTATCGCAAACGCGCGATACGTTCGGAGAACAGATGAATAACACCGTATTAGTGGAAAGTACATTACGACAGAAATTAAGATTGACCTGCGTGTTGCTGTGCATATTCTGTATGATATCTATCGTATCTCTCATTCTCATATCCGTTATAGGCAAAGTAAACCTAAACGGACAAACTTCGGAAGTAACGGGCGAATTACAAGAGGTATTCAAGTCCGGCTCGAACGTCCTGACGTTTTCTAACGGCGACGAATACAACGTCGTCTGGGACGAAAATACCGTCGTCGACTGGGATGCGTATTCGGGCAAAACTATCACCCTTATAGTTTCGCAAAGTACGTTCGGCGACAGCAATCCGTGGATATTCGGTCTGGTCGTAGAAGGCGAAACCGTCGTAGACCATGTTGCCGTTATCGCGGCTAAAACCGCGCAGAACAACGAAATGAAAACCGTTGTAGCGATAATCACCGCCGTTATGTGCGTAGGAACCTGCGCCGTGTTTATATGGCGGTTTAACGTAAAACCGACTACCGAGCATCCTCTTTACGAACAGTTTGCGGAATTTTTAATATTTAGACAGCCCGTATGCAAGCAGCGGAAAACGCTGATTATAGTAACCGCAGTATGGACGGTCGCATTTTTCCTGTTATTCTTTGCCGCCGCAATTATCGGCGCGATTATAGGAACGGACGAAGTCAACTCCGTCGAAGCGGCATTGATGATTACAGGCGCTTGCATAGGAGCGATAGGCGCTTGCGTCTCGATTATACTGTCGAAATGGGTTTTTAAAAAAGAAATAGATTTCTACGCAAAAAAACTGCCGTTCGATTTTTCCGACATCTCTCACATTTCGATGC
Organism: Corallococcus sp.; assembly: GCA_023667435.1. Taxonomy (GTDB): domain Bacteria; phylum Bacillota; class Clostridia; order Christensenellales; family CAG-314; genus Fimimonas. The sequence goes on from JAMPAB010000030.1 coordinate 15,788, forward strand.
GTAAAAAGTACAAAGAGGAATTACAGTCCGAAATATTGAAGGACCGCGAACTCAATCCGCATACTTTTGCCGACGGAGGAAACGGTTACGACGTTGTGTTCGGAGAAAAAGGAGTAACGCTTAAAGTTCCTTTCGACGGCGATGATATGATTGCTCCGCCCGACGCCGAAGAAGTCTTTGCGTTGAACGGCGATCCGTTCGGCGGAGAGGACGTAAAACCGAATTTATTTTTTACATACGGCGAGATGAACTTCGAAGCGATTGCGCACTACCGCAAGAATTCCCGTCCTATGATGATTATAATCAAAAGCAGACTCGAACGCCGAAACGACTTCCCCGAAGAATTCGTCAACGACGTTCACATTGCGTTAGACGTCAACCTGCTTAATACTCTCAAAGAGTTTAACGTCGAAGCGGAAAACCTGCAATATATACTCGACAACAAAAAGCTGCTTATGCGGGAAAACTGTTTTAGAAAATCGAAAAGAAAAAATTAAATAATAAACTCTAATAAAACCTTCCGATACGGCATTTTACTTGCCGACGCAAATACGTACGTCGGGCAGCGCCGTGTTTTCGGAAGGTTTTTATTTTTTTCGACAATCATTTATTTACCGACTGAGTAAACGCAACAAAATATGTCAATAATCTGTTTGCGAGGTAAATAATTATGATTTTAAATTTTCTCCGTCAAAATATCCGCTGGACCTTCAACCGCAATCCGTTCGACAGTCTGCTCTGTCTGCCCACTACCGAACGGCAATTTACGGAGCAGTTGGAAAAACTGGCTGCGCGTCGGTTCGCTTCGGAAAACAAAATAGATACGACAGAGACGGAATTCTGTTTAAACAGCATAGCTCTGCGCACGGCAAAAACCGAAGCGCAAAAGACGGTTTCGGAATATTTCAGACAATTTTGGACTGCTTACGAACGGGTAAAAGGCGTATTCGAAAAAGCTTACGCTCTCTTTCCTTCGGACGGAAGCGCAACGCGATTAGAACGCATTTGCGAGCTTATGACCAAATGCACGCAGTTTGCCGTCGATTCGCAAACGCAGGAAAGATTGCTCGGCGTATGCCGTAACGTTATGCAACTGACGGAACGCGAAATACGTTATCTTTCTCCGACGCTGGATCTGTTTAAAATCAAATACTTCTGCGCGGCGGCAAACGCCGTTTTCAAAAACAAACAATTCGGAGCGGCGGCGCTCGCGCGTATGTTGGAGCCGACGCTGCTCAAACAAAATTTTGCCGATAACGAAAGCTACTCGCAGTCGTCGTACGGGGAAAAACGTTTAATCTCCGTAGTAGACTGCATGGGCAATTCTACTGCGAGACTGGACGATTCGGCGGCTAAAATTGCTACGAAGCTGTTCGTTTACGCCAACGGCAGAAACGTATTCGACACTTTTGTAAAATGCAAATTCGGGCAAAACACTGCGGAATTCGCATCTTACGACAAAACCGTAGACGTTTCGATGCGCTACCATTTGCAAGGTACGTCGGAAGTACGCAGAGTTACGATTGTCAATAAAGGGAAAACGGCGCGCAAATTTTCCGTAGAATCGCCCGTCCGTCATACGGAACGCGACGCAGATTATTTTTTCATGGACAACGCAATCTGTCTCGCATCAAAAAAAGACAACTTGTACGCGGCGTACGCGTTGGTTTGCAATAACGAAGTAATGCCGTGCGCCGACGGACGAGCGCTAAGCTACGACGTCGTAATACCTTCCAACGGCAAAGTCGCCTTCGATTTGGTAACGGTTTACGCCGCCGATACCCCGTCGCTTGCGCAGGAATTGAGCAATCTCGAATATTTCGGCTCCACCAAATGCCCCTACTTGCTGGATACGGGATCCGTCAACACGCGCCGAACGAGCATAAAACTTAATCTTACTTCGCGCGGTTACGAATTAAAAAAATCGCGCAAAGTCATGTCCGAGCGTCTTAATTATTCTTATCAATTGGGTAACAACGACGTCGCCACTTTTGTGGATAACGCCGGCAATAGCGCTACGCTCCTTAAAGGGTTCGTTTTCGGCGTAAAGGGAGAAAGCGTTTATACCGTCCGACAGGGGTTAATCGAGAAAATTAACGACGATAATTTCCACATCGACGCAGATAAGTTACTTTACGGCAAACGCGGCGCGCAATTGACGATAAGTCACGATACAAAAAAGCTCTACGAAATCAGTTACGACAAACCCGCTAAAACTCTGTTTTACTTTCCTTTCGAAAAAAAGTCTAATGTAAACATTTCGGACAACCGATTTACCGTTGACGACGGAGAACGCAAATACGAAATTAAATTCGAAGGTAAAATCGAAAGTTACACCACGAACGCATTG
>JAMPAB010000031.1 GCA_023667435.1 Corallococcus sp.
TTCCTTTACCGTTTGTAAAAATTATAGCGAAATTTGAAGTTAAAATCAACTGTTTTATACGCCGACTGCGACTGTGAAACAGTACGCGCCGCACATTCAATCCGACTGTGTTTTCAATCGCTTGCATACAGATACAGCATAACGCCGCTGTAAATATAATTACATATCGTTTCGCGGTATTCGTCGGTTTGAAGTAATGCCGCTTCGCGTTCGTTGCTTAGAAAACCGCACTCGACTATCACCGACGGACAATCGGTCTCGCGGCAAATATAGTAGTCTCCCGCTATCGATTCGAAACGGCTGCCCGTGCCGTCGTTAAACACGCGCTGTATACTCTCCGCTAAAATTTGTCCGTCCGATTTCCCTTCCTGGTAAAACACTTGAAGACCCGAGCGGTAAGAGCCCGAAAACTTATTCATATGTATACTGATTACCATGTTAGGCCGCGTACTGTCGATTATTTCTTTGCGCGCTTTCATATCTCTCGACTTAAAACCTTTAGTAGGCAATCCGTACAGACCGTCTTCCGTTTTACGCGTGTACGTCACGTTGAATCCGCCTCGCTCGAATATGGCGCCTAATTCCTTAGAATACGCAAGATTTAGCGACGATTCGCGAACGCCGTCACAGGACACCACTCCTCCGTCAATGCCTCCGTGCCCCGCATCGATAACCACCGTAAAATCTATAAGAGATTCTTTACCCGAAGCGAATTGCTTGACGCACAAAAAGGTTGTTAGACAAATCTCGCCGGCAATAAGCAACAACAATATTATTACAATTCTTCTGCGTCTTAATACTACGAACATTGCACTCCTTATTTAATCAAAAACGGCAAACGACTGCTTGTCGAATATGATTATGCTTTTTACCGTTTTTTCACAAAAATGCCGCCGTTTCGACTTTTTTCGCGTACTTTTTTACGCAAAATGGCATAGTTATACACTTATCCACAGAGTTATCCACAATTTTATCGACAGCTGTGGACAAACTGTTTCACAAATTTTATGAAACGGACAAGCTGTCGTCATATCACTAAATTATGCGTCCCTAACGCAAAAAATCACCTTAAATTTGTAACTTTTAAAATAAATATCCGTTAAAAAGACAACTATTTTACAAATAGTAACTTTTACTTTTTAACGGCATGAATATTGTCTAAAAAACTTTCAGTTAGGCAATACTCTAAAAAAACACAAGGAGTAAAATATGATAAATCCATTTAAAGAACAACCATTAAAACTGTCCGAAGATTTTTACAACTGGAAAAAACTTGCGCCGAAACCTTACAATAAATTCGACGTAGATCCCTATACGCGAGTAAGAGTCATCCTTGCAAACGGCGCGGAATACGAAGCCGCAGGATTTTCTCACCACTTTCACAGACACTGCTCCGACAACGATCTCCGCAGAGAACTTGCAGTTCTCAGACGCAAAGAACAGCAACAGCAAAAACGGATTTCTGCGCTTAAACCGATAGGCGAAGGTATATTGGAACACACCATAGGTTACGAACAGTTAGCGGTAGATCTTACTGCCATATTCGCGGAAAGAGAAAGCAACAAATACGTAAAGCAGGCAATGAATTTCGCTTTGCTTGAAGACTTCGATCATTTGTACAGATACGCGGACTTGCTCGAAATGGATAAAGGCGTAATCGCGGAAAAACTCGTCGGAAAATACACCGAACTTATGCCGGGACGTCCGACGATTTCCGAACACAGATATCCTATGGACGACGTAAAACGCTTTGTCAACTTTAAGCAAGCGGGAAGTTTGACAAAACTCGATATCAATATATTGACCGCTGCCGAGCAGCAGACGATGAATTATTATATGAATCAAGCGGCATTCTATCAGAATAATCTGGGCAGACAGCTTTATACCGAAATAGGTATGATAGAAGAACAACACGTAACTTTGTACGGCGGACTTAAAGACACCACCTGCACGTGGCTTGAAGAATTGCTGATGCACGAATACACCGAGTGTTACCTGTACTACTCTCTTATGCAGGACGAAACGGAAGAAAATATCAAACGCATATGGGAGGAACATTTCAACGACGAGCTGTGTCACCTGCACAAAGCAAAAGAGTTATTGGAAAAATACGAAAACAAAGTGTGGGAACAAGTTATACCGCAAGGAGAATTCCCCGAGTTGTTGCGTTTCCATTCGAATATCGAATATATAAGACAAGTTATTTCCGACAGCATAACAATGACCGCCCAACGGGAAGACTACGTCGAAGCGGCGAAGTTAGACGAAGGCGCCGATTTCTTCGAATACCAACGTCAAGTCAACTATAAGGACAGCGCGGTTCCGAGCCACAACGTGCTTACGAAGTACATCGCGGACAACCGCAAGGACTACCGCTATGAAGTTGCCGTACACCCCATCGAAGAATTACGCGACAGAAAGCACGACAATATTACAATAGGCAGATAAAAACCGATGCGTAATTTTTTACAAAACGACGCTTTCACGGACGTAAAAAACGTTGACGACTTCGACTTTAGGCCGGGCGTATACGCGCCGTACGACATGACGTTATACTATCCGAGCGGTATGCTGCCCTAAATATTAGATGTGACGCAACGGACGTAAAGCTTGACTTTGCGGCGTAAACCGTTTGACTGTCATTGTTACTATACAAAAACGCGCCTTTAAAAGTTATCAAACTTTTAAAGGCGCGTTTCGCAACAGTTATAAATTTTACTGCGCAAACGGTTATACGTTATTCTTCCGTTGCACAATCCGTTATTACATTCTCCTCGCGTCAATTAAAGTAAACGCGTTTGCAGGAATATACGTCGTCGCTTGTAACCTGCAAACCGAGTTTACGCAGAATTTTAGCGTCTGCATGCGACGGAATGGATGTCAAGTGCATCTGACAGCCACGTAATTTTCCAAGCTGTTCTAACGCCAAACCCGCCATAGGATTAACCGCCGCCGAAACCGTAAGCGCTATCAAAGCTTCGTCGCATCTCAATTCGGCAGTGATATCCCCTAAACTGCCCGTCTTTAACTTTTGAATAGGTTCGAGCGCGGACGGCGCAATCAGATTGACGTCGGGAAGGTTTGCCAAAGATTTAACTGCGTTTAACAAAGCTGCTGCAGCGCAACTAAGCAGAGAAGAATTTCTACCGCACACGACGGTACCGTCGGGCAATTCAATCGCTGCGGAGTAACTCTCTTTATTTTCGGCGTATTTGCGCGCTGCTACAAGCACTTTTCGATCCTGCTCGGTTAAGTTGAGCTTGGACATTATGATTTGCAGTTTATCTACTATAAACCGACTGCTTTGTCCTTTGCGTACGGATACTTTGGCTGCAAGATATCTGCGAATAATCTCCTGTTTGCTCGCATCCGTACAGGCGTCGTCGTCGGAGATACAGTAACCCACCATATTTACGCCCATATCGGTAGGAGATTTGTAAGGCGATTCGCCCAAAACGCGGGTAAAAATAGCGTTTAACACGGGAAACACTTCGACGTCGCGATTGTAATTGACTGCGGACAGTCCGTACGCCTGCATATGCCACGGGTCAATCATATTTATGTCGTTTAAGTCCGCCGTCGCCGCCTCGTACGCTATATTGACGGGATGATTGAGCGGCAGATTCCAAATGGGAAAAGTTTCGTATTTTGCGTAACCGCTTTTTATGCCGCGTTGGGCATCATGGTACATTTGCGACAGACAAGTCGCCATTTTACCGCTTCCGGGACCCGGCGCGGTAACCACCACTATATTACGCGTAGTTTCTACGTATTCGTTCTTGCCGAATCCTTCGTCGGACACAATATGCGAAACGTTTGAAGGATATCCCTCTATGCGGTAATGTCGGTATACTTTGATTCCGTGACTTTCCAACTTACGTTGAAATTTGACGGCGGAATTGTTATCCTCGCTAAACTGCGATATTACGATACTGCCTACGTACAAACCGCGATTCGTAAGCAGGTCGTACAGGCGCAGTACGTCCTCGTCGTAAGTTATGCCCAGATCCGAACGCAACTTGTTTTGCGCGATATCCACCGCGTTTATTACGATTACGATTTCCACCTGCTCCTTCATAGTGGAAAGCATCACAATCTTACTGTCGGGCATAAATCCCGGCAAAACGCGCGAAGCGTGATGATCGTCGAACAGTTTGCCGCCGAATTCCAGATAAAGTTTGCCGCCGAATTCACTGACGCGTTCGGCAATTTTGCCCGATTGCAACTGCAAATATTTGTCGTTGTCGAACCCCTTTCTCATAGTATACCTCTGCCGCGCAACGGCAAAATTCTCAAAAAAATTGCGCAATTAGTATTGTTAAAAGGTACGGTATACTGCGCGATCCCGTACCTTTACAATTTTTCAATTTGTTATTTGGATAACGGTTTCATTGTAGGGAACAACAGTACGTCGCGAATAGATTGATTGTCGGTGTACAGCATAACCATTCTGTCTATACCTATTCCCAGTCCGCCCGTAGGGGGCATACCGTATTCCAACGCGGTGACGAAATCGTCGTCAAGCATCTGCGCTTCCTCGTCGCCCTGCGCCTTCGCTTTCGCTTGCGCCATAAAACGCTCGTACTGATCGATAGGGTCGTTAAGCTCGCTGAAAGCGTTCCCCATTTCGCTTGCGTTCATAAAAAACTCGAAGCGTTCCGTCAAACGGTTGTCAGAAGGTTTCTTTTTTGCAAGAGGACTTACTTCGACGGGATAATCGTAGATAAAGGTAGGCTGAATAAGTTCCTTTTCCACAAAAGCGTCGAAACATTCGTACAGCGCGTTGCCCCAGCTCCGCTTTCCGACCGCAAGTTCTATACCTTTGCTTTGCGCGGCTACAACCGCCTGTTCGTCCGTCATATTCGAAAAATCGATGCCGACGTACTTCTTTACCGCTTCGATCATCGTCAATTTTTCCCAATGGTCCAAATCTATTGTCACATCGCCGTAAGGCAGCTTGCGCGTTCCCAAAACGGTATCGGCGCAGTATTTGAACATTCCCTCGACGATATCCATCATACCGTGAAAATCGGTGTATGCTTCGTACAGTTCGATTGTGGTAAACTCGGGATTATGCTTCAAGTCCATACCTTCGTTGCGGAATTGACGTCCTATTTCGTAAACTTTTTCGAAACCGCCTACGATTAGACGCTTTAAATGCAGTTCGGTAGCAATACGCATATACATATCGATATCCAACGTATTGTGATGAGTGATGAACGGTCGGGCGTTCGCTCCGCCTGCAATCGTATTGAGAATGGGCGTTTCCACTTCGAGATATCCGCGATTGTCAAGATACTCGCGAATTGCTTTTAAAAGACGCGAACGAATAATAAACGTGCGTTTGACTTCGGGATTGGCAATCAAATCGACGTAACGCTGACGGTATCTCGTTTCGATATCTTTGAGACCGTGAAACTTTTCGGGCAAAGGCAGCAACGATTTAGACAGCAGTTCGATTTTGTTGAGTTTAACGGAAATTTCCCCCATATGCGTGCGGAAAACTTCGCCGCAACCGCCGATAATGTCGCCTATATCCCACGTTTTAAAAGCGGCGTAAGCTTCTTCACCCACTTCGTCGCGTTTAACGTACAACTGCACGGTACCGTCTCCGTCGAGAATATGACAGAAGCTCGCTTTACCCATAATGCGCCGCGAAACCATTCGTCCCGCAACTGATACGATCATAGGCGCATATTCTTCGCCCTCCGCGTGATCGACGTACCCCTCTACGACCTGCTTGGAGGAGTGCGTTTTTTCGAATTTCGTAACTTCGAAAGGATTTTTTCCGTCCTCGATAAGCTTAGACAGCTTTTCACGGCGAATACGCAATATTTCGTTTAAATCTTGTTCTGCAACTTCATTAGTCGCCACGTTCCGTTCGTCCATAAAATCTCCCCTGTCGTTAAATATAGACAGACTTATTCGCAAAATAGTTTTTTTTTCGGTATTACATTAAAAATTTATTTAACTACTCTAAGAACTTTGAGACGTTTTACTCTGCCGTTAGGCAACTTAACTTCAACTACTTGACCTTGCTTCGCCTTGATAAGAGCGGCGCCTACGGGCGATTCGTCGCTGATACGTCCATGAGCGAGATCCGCTTCGGCGGTACCTACGATCATATAAGTTTTGCAGAGCTGCTCCTTGCCGTCGATAATCTCGGAGCAAGTAACGGTTGTTTCGTGGATGATCTTCGCCAAACGCAATTGCGCTTCGATTTCGGCGATTTCCCCTTCCATTTCCGCTTGCGCCTTGCGCGCCGCATCGTATTCGGCGTTTTCCGATAAATCTCCGAATCCTCTTGCAGTCTTGATTTCCTCCGCAATTTCCGCGCGACGTACCGATTTAAGATACTCTAAGCGCTCCTCTAACTCTCTGCGTCCCGTTTCCGTCAATTGTACTTCCGGCATATTTAATCTCCTTATTTTTTGCAAACGATACAAAACAACTTAAAAGCAGCAATGCCTTTAAGTTGTTTCTCTTTGCTTTTGATACGTCAATTTTACTACTATGTAATCGGAATGTCAAGTAAATAGCAAGCTCACTTTGACGTAAGTTTATTTACGACTGCTTGCGCCAACTCCATAAATCCTGCCGTAGCTTTACGGCAGTTTGCGGCATACTCCTCGCCGCCGCCTATCAGACTATCCGAAATACATTTAACCAAAAGGCACGGAATGCGGTTAAAACGACAGGCAAACAATACTCCTGCCGATTCCATATCGCATATCTGCGCTCCGAAATCGGCGTATAGAGCGGTTTTTAGCTTCGGGTCGGACACGAACTTATCCGCCGAAGCGCACGTTGCAAGCGGCAGACGGCAAGCGTCTACGGCTATACTAAGCAACCGTTCGTCGCAACCGACCGCAATGCCGTCGAAACAACCGTAACGCCCGCGAGGCAGTCCGTCTATAGCGCTTGTATCCATATCGTAATGTACAACCGACGATACGTACGCTGTGCTGCACAACGACATATTTTGCGTCAGAGCGCCGACCACTCCGAAATTGAGGATTACTTCCGCGCCGTATTTTGTAATCAGCAACTGACAGGCGGCGGACGCTGCTATTTCTCCTACGGTAGGCGGACAGCATAAAACTACGTCTGCCGAACCTATCTTAAATTTGTAAACGGCAAAGTCGCCGTCGCTTAGCATTGTATATTCGCCGTTTAAAAATGCTGCGGCCTCTTTGTCCATTGCCGTAAAAATCCCCACCGTCATGTGTCACCGTCTCCTTGCGTTACATGGGCATATTTATATACGTTTGATACGAACAAAGGCGTTTATGCCCTTGACGTAACGCGAATCAAAATCGTTCCACTGTATTGTATCATACTATCCGCAATAAGTAAACAGCGGTAACGTTTAAATTTTATACGGTTTTTCATTAAAACACTTTTCAATTCCGCCATTATTTGTTACAATATAGTTAGGAGCGCGTATGAAAATTTGGGCGAAAACCGTTTTAGATGAGAAAATAACGAGAGATCTGATTTACGAATACGAACATATAGGAAATATTGACGAGTTTGTATTCGCAATGCAAGAAATTTGCGAGCAGCTCGACATTCCTACCCCCGTAGCTACGTACGTTAATTTGAATCATTTTATAATGTTCAACAATACGCGTTTTAAACCGAGAGATTTCGTGGAAAGCGTCGATTTCGATATGCTGGATATCGAGGCGGTTCCCGAACGGCAGAAGCGCAAATAAACGGTAAACAGCCTCGCGCAATCTTTGTATACCTCTTTACCAAAATTGCGGGTATAGTTTAGTGGTAAAACGTCTGCTTCCCAAGCAGTAGTTGTGAGTTCGATTCTCATTACCCGCTCCACTCAACAAGAAACAGGTTCGATACTCGATATCGAACCTTTTCTTGTACAAAAAAGACGGCCGTACAACTCCGACCGTCCTTACAACAACAACCTTGTCTTTAAGTTCTTCCGTTTTACCGCAAACGACCTCTGACGCCGAATTACTGATTACAATTCAATCCACGCAGTTTTCAAATCCTTGTAAACTCTGCATTTTTGCGCCGTAAATTTCAATACGCAATAATCGGGGTCGGTTTTACCTTTTTTATAAAACATAGTATCGCCCATACGCCAAATTTCGTCCTTAATGCTTTGGTCTGTCAATACTTGCATTGTTCCTACAAGCATAACGCCCGTATAACTGAAACGTCTGCGTTTATAAAAATAAATACACGCTTTTTCGTCGGCACTGTACTGCGAAACCCTCATAGAAGAAGTGTTTGTAGAAAAATAGAAATCGTTACCGTCAATCTTTCGCGGCGCAAGCATTGCCTTTGTGTTGGGAAAGCCGTTTTCATCGACCGACGAAATCATTGCCGTTTTCTGTTTTTTTATAAATTTAAAAACCCGTTCTTTCGTCATCAGATTCAACCTCGATAAATTGCAATTCAACAGTCCGTTCTGCGTTCTTTTTTAGAAAATAATTTTTCGACTTTAGCAAGATTGCGGGCGCGTATAATTGCTTCGTCAACCCTGCGCTCCGCTTCGTCCGGCTTGGTATCGAGAGATATTGCGGACACCATTGAAAAATTCGGTATACCGAAAAACATCGCCAGCGCTTTGAGATACGGCGAAGCTTGCTCCATTACGCTGCCGTCCGTAATATCCATTCCGCGCGTAGTTATATATACAAGATGCTCTGCCTTGCAAAGACCGACGAAGTCGCCTTTTTCGTTGCAGGCAAAAGCAATGCCCGATACCGAAACGTCCTCGAAATAAATCTTCAACTTAGAAGGTATTCCCATATCCCAAAACGGCGCGGCGACAACAATAATATCCGCTGCCGCAAATTGCTTCGATAAAGCAAAAAACGGATCGTCGGTTTGACCGTTCGACAGCATTTCTTCGCGTCGTCTGTACTCCGCATTTCCGAGAGGTATCAACGTTGTTTCGTCGAGAGTTACGTTTTCGAATACGAATTGTCCGCTTTTGCCGAGTTCGTCGAGAAACGCATCGGCAATCTGCTTCGTACGCGATTCCTCTCCGCGTATACAGGCATCTATAAACAATACCTTTTTCATTGTAAATTTCCTCCTTTATAGAAACGCGCCGATGAAAGCCGTTATTGTTTATGCTTGTCGTAGGCATAAACGGCAACGTTTTCCGACGCAGATACTTAAACGCGCCGCATACAAGCGGCGCGAAACCGACGGTAATTTTTATCCTGTTGACAGAAAAAAAATTCAAGCTTGCAAGTAAACGAATGAATATTGTTCCTATATGCAGAAATGCGAGCTCACGTTACCGTTACTTACAGGATATATTTTACGCGCCGAAAGATAATTTGCGCATTGCAAAAGTGTCTTACTAAACAGTAAGACACTTTTGCATACTTAAATTAGATAAGCTTTTCAAGCTGACGGGTCATCGTTTGCAGATTTTCACGCTTAACGTCTATTTCCGCCGTAAACATTCTGAAGAATTCCATATCCGTAGGATTAGGATCTTGACGGCTTATAAGCGCCTCGATAAGGCAAGCCTGCGAACGAGAACGTTTGATTTCCAACATTTTGATTTCTTCTTCCAAAAGGTGAATTTCTTTTGCGAGTTTACTTCTTTGCGACATAGTAGTGTCTCCTTTTATAGATTTTGAATTATTTTTAGTTTTTATTATTTGTCACTTTTGGTTTCTGCGGATTCCTTAGCTTCTTCCGCTTCGCGCGCTTTTGCCTGAGCTACGGATACTTCCGCTTCTCTTGCAATCTTAGCAGCTCTGATAGCTGCGAGCGTCGCGTCTACGTTGGCCTTAGTACGCATTGCAAGCAATACTCTGCCCGTAAGCATTTGGAGTACGCCCTTTTGATGCAATATACCGAATACCAACGCCACGACTCCCAGCGAACCGAGAACAATCAAAGCAACTGCCCACGCGGGAAGACCGGGTTTAGCTGCGATTTCGAAGAATATAGACGTATTAAGTCCCGTGTAATTCTTATCCGCCTCTACGATAGCTTGCAGCGAGTAAGAACCTTTCTTCAGATTTTTAAGAATTTCGATATCTCCGAGACCGTCTTCCGCATCGGAAGGACGCGTGCTGTAAATAACATGGTTAGAACTGTCTCTGATGAACACGAATGCCGTACCGAAAGTCGGCGTTGCCGTGATAACGTGCTTTTCGGGGTCGTATTGTCCTTCCGTCCAAGCTACGATATTGGGTACTGCGTCGTCTGCATCTCCCCACGAGTTATGACCAATGAATACTTCGAAGTCTACTCCGCGCGGAGTAAGCGGTTGATGATTCTTTGTATTTTCGGTGATATCGTCGCCGGGATAAGAACCTTCGACCGAAGCAATCAAACGATATTGACCAACGGGCATATTAGCAAGAATCTGTTCGATTTCGGAGGGAAGCTTCCATTCTTCGACGGCGTTTTCGTCTTCACCCGTTACAACTTTCTCATAATGGAAAGATTCCAAACCTTCATATGTTTCCGTAGTGTCACTGTCGACGTATTTAACGATTTGGAAGATTATATCGCTCAAATCTTCGCTGTAATAGATAGGTTTACCTGCAATCTTGTGGATATCGGGATCGTAGGAACCGTACGTCCAGGTGTGCATACCGGGAAGTTCTTCCCAGTCGTTTCTTGCGGGATCGATTTGGAATGCGTCGCTGATTGTATAACTGCCTTCCAAACTGCCTGCGCCTACAATCGTCAGATCGGCGTAACCGACGTTGACGTCTGCGCTCTCAAGAGTGTAATCTACGCCTGCTTCGAGAGTAATATTGTTAAGCTGCAAAGAAATCTCGGGCGTATTGTTAATAATACCGGTATAGCTGACGTGCGCATAGGGAACGTAGCAGGAGAATTTCGAATCGAGCGCAGAACCGTCGCCGAGATTTGCTTTTCTGATTGTGAAGCTACCCATAACGCGCGTAGCGGCTCCGAAATAAATTCCCTGATCGTTGGTATAAGGCACGGTAGTTACGCTGAGTTCGTACGTACCGGCAGGAAGTCTTCTTGCAACGTAGTTAAGGTACTTGACGTCAAACGACGAAACATCGATATTCGAATTCAAATCGTACGTACCGTCTTCCTTCGTTTCTACGTTATAATACGAACCGTTAGCTCCGCTGTACTTGATTGCGAAAGTCGTATCGAGCTGAGTTTCCGTTTCGTGGAATTTGTAAACAACGGATTCGCCGATAAGAGGGCGCAGCTCGTTAAAATTAACGTTGGACAGATATTCGCGATCGGTTACCGTAACGTAATTATAGTCTTCGGCAAGAACGTCGTTTCCGTTTAAAGTCAGAGGACTGCACAGAGTTGCAATCGTCCAATCGATTTTAAGTTTCAAAGATTCTCCGCCTGGGGTACGTGCAGGAGCATCGACGGTTGTCTGCATGGTGACGGAAGCCGTCGCGCTGCCGCCGGATACGGGTTTGGTGTAATCGGCTTTTTCCAAATCGTAAACTTCGCTAAGCGTTGCGCCGTCTTCGAGCACGTATTCGGGGTTAAGAGCGATTGTAAGATTTACTCCGCGATAAGGAGTAAACATATTCTTCTGCTCGGAAGTGCCTTTACGAATTTCGATATGCGATCCTTCTCCGTCGGAAACGTTTTCCAAATAGTACAACGCGCCGTTTACGTCGGCGCCGTCCATAAGCGGCGTTTGTCCTTCTTCTCCGTAGTGAACAAGCCACAATGCGTTTTCATTTGCATCGAGGTAGTCCAACGTAGCATAACCGTCGTCTCCGTCATCCTCTGCAAAGGATACGAACGGAACGGCAAAGAACAAACCCAAAGACAAACATACGATACCCAGTATTGCAAGTAAAATCACGATACTGCTACGTGCCGTACGTAGTTTTTGATTCATATACATTCTCCTCCGTGTGTTAATAGTTCGAGATAATATGTATTGTTGACCGTAAACGGACAACAAAAGGGCATAAGATTACATAATACCTAACTAATTATATAATAGAATTTACCGTCTTGTCAATGATTAGTCTTTATTTTTATATCAAATTTTGTCAAAGAAACGAATTTGCGCGTCTAAAAACGTTCTCAAATGCAAAACAAAACCTCAAACTTATCAGTAATAATTTATTTGTCATAAAAATGACAATTCGGCGCAAAGACGACTCCGCGCATCCTCAAATATTGGCAACGCGACGGGTTTGCCATAAAAGGAAACCCGTCGAACCGTTGCAGATATTCAAAATTACAAACCGTTTTTTCCGCCTTTATTGCAGTGCGGACACGAGGAGCAAGCAGAACAGTCGCAGCCGCAGGAAGACTTGCCTTTTTTCTTCCGTACGACAGCCGCTATCGCTACTCCCAATACGATTGCCGCGCAGGCAAGAATCAATACGATTTCGCCTATGCCCAACTGAGACGCCAATAACGCAATCATAACGTTGCCTCGCGCTTTGCTTTACGCTTATTGTAGAATACGATACCGACAACTGCCGCCGCAACGACTGCCGCCCAAATAAAGCAGGTCCACCACCAACTGCCGATAGTATATACTGCCGCGCCTACAATATAGGACGACGCAATCCAAAATACCAACGTCCAGTTAAAGCGGTTTATATTTTGCAATTCGCTTTTAGCGGTACCAACCGCAGCGAAGCACGGAATCGTAGTCATATTGAACGCGATAAACGCTATCAACGCGGGTCCCGTAATTCCGGTTGCCATTATCATTGCGCGAACAGCGTCGACGCCGTCCGCCGCGTCGATTACCAAATTGCCGAAATCCAGTCCCGCAACGGCGCTCAGACATGCGGCTAACGTAGCGAAAGTACCGATGACGTTTTCCTTCGCTATAAGTCCCGCAACGGCAGCTACTACGAATACCCAACCGTATTCGCCCAACTGACTGCCGAATCCGAGAGGCGTAAACAAAGGCTGCAACAGCATCGCAATATTTGCAAGGATACTTTCGTTGACCTGCTCGTCCTCCAACAGCTTCCAACCGAAACTGAAATGCGTAAGCAGCCAAATAACTATCGTAGAAGCAAGAATAATAGTAAACGCTTTCTTTACAAAGTGTTTTGTCTTATCCCACAAGTGCAGCATCAAATTTTTGAACTGCGGCGCGTGATAAGCGGGCAATTCCATGATAAACGGAGGAGTTTCTCCCTTTAACGTCGTGCTGCGCATAAGCAGTACGCTGAGGATTGCGACGACTATACCCAATACGTACATCGCAAACGTAATCAAATCCGCATTGCCCGCGCCCAGCGCTATAACCATCGCTCCCGCAATAGCGGTAAGAATGGGTAATTTCGCGCCGCAGGAGAAAAACGGTATTACGCGCACCGTAGCGGTACGTTCCTTTTCGTCGGCGAGCGTTCTGGTGTTGATCATTGCGGGAACGGAACAGCCGAACCCCATAATCATAGGCATAAACGCGCGACCCGACAAACCGAAACGGCGGAACATTCTGTCCAAAATAAACGCTATACGCGCCATATAACCGGAATCTTCCAAAATCGAGAAGAACAGGAACAACACCAAAATAGGCGGCAGGAAAGACAGTACGGCGCCGACGCCTTTGATTATACCGTCGTTTATCAGACCTATTGCCCAAGGCTGCATTCCGCTGTTTTCTACCAAACCCTGAATCCAACCGAACAATTCGCCTACCATCATTTCATTCCAGAGATTGTTGACGATTACTCCCGGAGACATTACGCCTCCGTTATAAACGACCGACAGCCATTTCGCTCCTGTACTCAGCGTTTCTTCCGTAATCGGGTCCGCCATTCCCAGATCAACCAAAGTCGGCAAATTGAATATAGCTCCCAAAAACAGAAAATCTTCCGAGAAAGTGACGTGGAATATGGCGAACAAAATCAACAGGAAAATAGGAATACCCCATATTTTATGTGTCAACACCTTGTCCGCTTTATCCGATTTGGTCATCGTAAACTTTTCTTTTGTTTTTCTTTCCAAAACGGGAGCGAAATGCTTAGAGATATATTTATATCTTCCGTCTGCAATCAAAGCTTCGAAATCGTTACCGAAAATTTCGTTATCGTAAGTTTTTTTGAATGCTTCCACTACGCCCAAAACTTCCTTGTGCATAGCGACTTCTATTTCGTCGCCTTCCACAAGCTTGATGGCGTGAAATAAAGGATTGGCTACGTTTTCGCCCGTCAACGCGGTTTTAACGTCGGCAATTAAATGCGCAACGTCGCTTTCCTCCAAAACAGTATAACCGCTGCGCTGCTTTTTGCTTTCGTTATACGCTTTATCCATCAATTCGGATAATCCCTTTTGACGCAGAGCGGAAATTTTAACGACGGGCACTCCCAAACGCTTTTCCAGCTCCTTGTCGTCGATTTTGTCTCCGTTCTTTTCGACTGCGTCCATCATATTCAACGCAATTACCATAGGAACGTCCATTTCGAGAATTTGCGTCGTAAGATACAGATTACGTTCGAGGTTGGTAGCGTCTACAATGTTAATTACGCAATCGGGTTTTTCGTCCAAAATGTAATTACGGGCTATAACTTCCTCCGGAGTGTAGGGAGATAACGAATAAATACCGGGAAGGTCGATTATAGCTACGGGCTCGGCGCATTTTTTGTAAACGCCGTCGCGCTTGTCTACCGTAACGCCCGGCCAGTTGCCTACGTGCGCCGTAGAACCGGTAAGACTGTTAAATAAAGTTGTTTTGCCGCAATTCGGATTGCCGGCTAACGCAAAACGTTTCATTCGCCGTCGCCCTCCTTACTTGCCGTCGTAGAAGTCGTAACCGATACCGCCATATTTACGCAACATGCCTCCGTCTTGCGCAACGTAAGCTCGTATCCGCGAATCGTAACTTCCAACGGATCGCCCAAAGGGGCCTTTTTGCGAAGAAAAATTTCCGCGCCGGGCGTAATGCCCATGTCGAATAAACGGCGCTTGATCTTGCCTTCGCCCGCGACGTTTTTAACTACGCCGTGTTCGCCTATTGCAAACTGATCCAAAGTTTTTTCCATTGCTTTCCTCCATGTAATATATTGGTATAAATTATCGTCTGCGCCCGTCGTTGAAAAATTACGCTATTTCAAGAGCGCTCTTGCAAGCGTATATTTCGAATGAAAACGCAGACGGATTTACCTAGATAAAACTTCTATCTTACGAATATCTTCGTGGACAAAGTACCGTCGAGCGCAATACGTCCGTCTTTGATTTTGCACACAACGCTTCCGCCCGACGAACTGAGGACGGTTATATTGCCGTTTGCGGTAATACCCAAACTCTCCAAATGCTTTTTTGTCTTGTCGTCGGCAACAATGCGTATAATCTGCATTTCCTTATTTTGCGGCGCGATTACTAACGGCATACGTTTTCCTCCCGATATTACGATAAAATATGAAACTTGTTTCAAGTTCGCATTTATTTTACTACTATAATATGTAACGCGTCAAGCAAAATACGAAAGTTTTTTCATATTTTTTAAATTTACTTATTGACACGGACGGCAACAAAAATATATAATTATTGCAGAACGTTTGCGCAATGCGGAAAATCTGCATACTGCGCGTAAATAAAAACGGGATTGCAAAACGCCGCTCGGTTATTTTGAAATTACAACGTCGAAATAAGGGAACGCGAGTTTGATGCAATGATCGTACCGTCGGCCATACGGGCGAAACGGTAATATTAGAAACGAGATTTAAAAATGAAAAACTTGGTAAGAGAACCTCAACAGGAAAGGTCGATTGAAAAGAAGAACAAAATAATCCAGTCCGGTTACGAACTGTTTTCCGAAGTGGGATATTACGGTACCAACACCGTCGAAATTGCCAAACGCGCAGGAGTGTCGACGGGAATTGTGTACGGATATTTTCAGGATAAGCGCGACATACTGATATGCGTACTGAAAATATATATCGAAAAAGTGTCCGCCCCGATTTTAGACATTATCAAACCGAACGCAAACACGCTCAGTCTTTACGAAATCGCGCAAGGCGTAATAGACAGGACGTTGGATCTGCACAAAGAAAACGCCAAACTTCACAACACTTTGCACTCTCTTGCAACTACGGACGAGCTTGTAAACGCGGAGTTTATGAAGCTGGAAAACAACATAACGAAACGGATTTCCGAGCAACTTGCAGAAATAGGCGTAAGCAGCGTTGACATTTTGGAGAAAACTCATTTGGCGATGAATATCGTACAGTCGTTTGCGCACGAGTACGTATTCGATAAGCATAACTATCTCGATTATCCCAAAATGAAAGAGATTGTATGTAAAACGCTTGTAACTCTTTTCGAATAGCACAGTGTAATCCGACTGTCGAGTTGAATATTTAGCAAATTCCAAAACTACCAATTAAAAGACGTTGAGATTTTTGTTTTTCAACGTCTTTTCGTTTAACCTTTCTTAAAAAAATATCCTAACGATGCAACAGCTTCGTTGCGCTCAATTTTTGCCGTGTCTTAGGTCATGACATTCGCGACAGAGTACAACGCAGTTATCGCGCGTAGTGTGTCCGCCGTCAACCCACCGCGTCTTGTGATGCGCTTCCGTTGCGGAAATATCGAATTCTTTGTTGCAATCAAAGCATCTGCCGCCTTGCTGTTCGTAAACGGCGCGTTTATCGTTGTCGGTAAACGCTCGTATGTTCAGACACTTTTCCTTGCCGCCGAGCAAGTATTCGTAAATACCGAATCGTCTTTGTACGTCGTCGTCTTGCATAAGCTCGGCAACTCGTCGTTCTAATTCGTTCGGATCGTAAACGATATTGCCGTATTTATTGTATAGGTACCCCCACTCTACGCCTTTCATTTCTTTGCGATATTTCATAAAAATCGTTTGCACCCAGTTTATTACCGACTGAAAGTATTGCCATAACGGAGTCGCGTGCGTATCGTGTTGATGAACAAGCATATATTCTTCGACAGTACAACATTCTTTGTCGGCAATCCATTTTAAAGCCGTTTCCAGATAATCTTGTCTGTTGACTACTCCGTTAATGTACTTATTTGCCAAACCGTACGCCGCGCAGTTTGTCTTGCTGAAATATCTTTTCGCATCAGTCAACCACTCGCCCGTATATACTGCATTGCGCAATTCCTGCTCGGTCAACTTTTCACCTGCGATATTGATAATTTTGAACCAGTCCAACTTTTCGTTTTCGTCACCATTGCATACGTACACAAACAATTTGTAATTAAGTATTTTTTCTTTGTCCGTATCCGTCAAGCTTGCAAAGTTTTTGGGCATATTGCCCGTTACGGCGCCGTTGATAGAAAAATCGTTATTGACAAACTGACATATGCTGACGGTACGTTGCTGTCCGTCGAGCAATTCGTAACTACATTCACCGGTCTGCGTCCAGTACATCGAGTTTAACGGAAAACCTTTAAGAACCGTCTCTATTACAGCATCTCGTTGTTTATCTTTGTAAACAAATTCGCGTTGGAACACAGGACGGATATTTAATTTTCCTCCGTACCCTACTACGCCGTTTTCTGCATTGTCAACGTAGCCGTTCACCACTTCGCGAATTGTTATCTCACGTAATTTAATTTGCATTAACGTATTCTCCTTTTAATTAAAATTCTCGCGTAAGTTTCCTTGCCGTTTACCATAAACCTATGACCGTAATTCGGGTTATCCGCAACATATCTATCAATTCCGACAATATCAAATTGCTCAGGATTATGTCTATCCAAAAAAGTAATCGGCACGCCCATAATTCCGTTACACTTTACGCCTAATAAATAGTCGCTTAAACTTACGCTGTCCGCAGACAACGCCTTGCGCGACTCCGCTTGCAGCGTTCCACAATCCGTTTGAGAATCCCTTTCCTTCGCTTTCGGTTGCGCCGACAAGTTCGAACTGTTCTGGGTTGTATTTATCAAGGAAGGTGATTGGCACGCCCATAATTCCGTTACATCTTGCGACGGATAATGATGCGGAAGTAAGGCGTAATTCTTGTCTGTCTGTCTGTCTGTCTGTCTGTCTGTCTGTCTGTCTGTCTGTCTGTC
>JAMPAB010000032.1 GCA_023667435.1 Corallococcus sp.
GCAACATTTATATCCTATCTCTACAAGTATACCCCCCCCCGTCGCAAATTGTCAAGAGGAAGTTGATAAATGCGGAGGACAAACATAAAAAACGCGCCCGTTACTAAACGATTTTTCACGCGGCGCGACGTTTCGATATTTAAACAAATGAAACAAAGAATAATATATTCAGTTGCGTTTGGCTTTTTCCAGTTCCTCTTTCCAACACCAGTAGCACATATTTTCGTAGCTTTCGTCGCCGCCGATAAATACGACGGGACCGTCGTCTACGCACTTGCCGTTGATAAACCGCGCGTTAACGGTGGATTTGCGGCCGCAGCGGCAGACCGATTTTATTTCCTGCAGCGAATCGGCAAGCTCGACGAGACGCTTGCTTCCTTCAAACAGTCGGCAGCGGAAATCGTTCATCAACCCGTAACACAGCACGGGAACAAAAAGGGTAAGTTGTTTAAGCTCGTCAACCTGTTTCGAAGTGCAGAACTGCGCTTCGTCTACGATTATACAGTCGCAACCGTTCTTCGCTTTGAAAGAGTCGAACAAATCCGTAAAGCTCTCCTGTGCCGTTATCGTTTCGCAATCGGCGACAAGACCTATGCGCGAACGAACCTGCACTTTGCCGTCGTCGTCTCCACGAGTATCGAGCGAAGGCTTGACCAGCATAACTTTCATACCCTTCTGCTCGTAATTGAACTTGCACATTAGCGCCTGAGCAGATTTACTGCTGCCCATTGTTCCGTATTTAAAATATAATCTCGGCATAATTTCACCTTTTTTCATACGCGTAATCTCGTTAATACAATCCGTTTATAGTTCCGTCTTCGTCAATAGTCATCCCGACGGCGTTGGGCTTTTTAGGGAGTCCGGGCATAAGCAGCATATTGCCTGCCAGCGCAACCAAAAATCCCGCGCCTCCGCGATACTCGATATCTCTTATATGCAAAGTAAAATTTTTCGGCGCGCCCAAAAGCGCAGGGTCGTCGGAAAAGCTGTACTGCGTTTTTGCAATTACGACGGGCATCGAAGAAATATCGAGCGAGGACGAGAGCGCGTTGAGACTTGCAACGGCTCTGTCGGAAAATTCGACGTCCTTAGCGCCGTAAATTTTCGTTGCGATTTTGCGTATTTTTTCTTCGGCGGAATCGCGGCCGTCGTACGCAAACGTAAACTTGCCGTTGCCCGCTTTGCACAGCCGCACCACCTTTTCGGCAAGCTCGGTAGCTCCGCTGCCTCCTTTGCCCCAGACATCGCAAACTACGGCGTCTACGCCCAATCCTTGCGTCGCCTCAGAGATAAGCTCTATTTCCTTTTCGGTGTCGCTTGTAAAACGGTTTATAGCGACGACGCAAGGCAAACGGTACGTATCTTTAACGTTGCTTACGTGACGCAAAAGATTGCCCATACCGCCTTTTAGCGCCTCCAAATCCTCTTCTGCAAGATTATCTTTACTTGCGCCGCCGTTCAGTTTAAGAGCGCGAACGGTTGCGACGATTACTACCGCGTCTGGCGTGAGATTCGCCATTCGGCACTTGACGTCCAAAAACTTCTCCGCCCCCAAATCCGCGCCGAAACCCGCTTCCGTTACGGTGTACGGCGCGTACGTCATAGCAAGCTTCGTTGCCTGAACGCTGTTGCAACCGTGCGCGATATTTGCAAACGGACCGCAATGAACGAACGCGGGCGTGCCGCCTATGGTCTGTACCAGATTAGGATGCAGCGCGTCTTTGAGCAATATCGCCATCGATTCCTGCGCTTGCAAATCCCGCGCAAAAACGGGTTTGCCGTTACGCGAATACGCCACGAGAATATTACCCAAACGGCGTTTCAAATCCGTCATATCGTCGGCAAGCGACAGTATCGCCATAACTTCGCAAGCGGCGGTTATATTGAATTTTTCCTTGCGCTCCGAAGCATCCTTTACGCCGTAATTGACGGTAACGCCGCGCAAAGCTCGGTCGTTGACGTCCAAAGTACGGTTGAATACGATTCGTTCGGGATCGATATCGAAAGGGTTTCCCTGAAAAACGCTGTTGTCTATAAGCGCGCAAAGCAGATTGTTTGCCGCAGTTATAGCGTGGAAATCGCCCGTAAAATGCAGGTTGATATCTTCCATAGGCAAAATCTGCGAGTATCCTCCTCCCGTTGCGCCTCCTTTAATTCCGAACACGGGACCCAACGACGGCTCTCTTAGAGCAAGACATGTTTTCGCCCCGACAAGATTCATTGCATCGGCAAGGCCTATCGACACGGTTGTTTTACCCTCGCCTGCGGCAGTAGGATTGATAGCCGTAACCAATATCAGTTTAGAACCGACCTTTACTTTCGGCTTGGCAGTCACCTTAGCTTTGTAATTGCCGTACAGTTCCAACTGCTTATCGGGTATGCCCAGTTTTGCGGCAATTTCGGTAATATTGCGTAACTTACAGCGTCTTGCGATTTCAATATCCGTCACAGCGCGTTTCCTCCTTGTTGACAATATTCAGTATATCAAAAAAAGTCTCGTTTTGCAATGCTTTTGACGCTCGCCGAGTATAGTAAAAATAATGCAAAAACGACTAACACCTTAAATAATTGTATTAAAAAAATTTTTTGAAAATAAAATCTCGGAATTTATTGCAGTCTTTATGCAACCGCGAAATGAAAAACGCGCCCCCGACAGGAACAAAGCCTTAGGGCGCGTTTACGTTAACGTACTGATTTTTACAAAACAAAGGCAATCGATTACGCGTCGATTTGACCTATGCTTTCGATAGTTAATTTGTAGTTCTTTTCAAGCTCCGGCATATGCGCAGCTACGTCCAGACTTCCCGCGCGTAATATTTCGGTGACTTCTTCGGCGCTTTTGTAAAGTAAGGTAAATCCCAAATTCTGCGCTACGCCCTTAATCGTATGTGCGGCGCGAAAAGCATCCTGAACGTTGCCGCTTGCAATAGAATCGACCAAAAGCTGATAACTGCCGTCGGCAGGGAATTTATTTACAAAACGCGCAATTCTCTCGTCCGTCATAAGACGCGCTTTAGTTCCCGCATAATCGCCGCAAATTGTCTCGTAAAACTTTTCTACCGTCATAGTTTCCTCCTGTTTCCGTTCCTAAATATTTTACAGAATATATTATTTTAATTTAGCGGGTAACGTGTCCGCTACGGATTTCAATACAATCATAAGCACCGGATTAAAAGCGCCGCACTCGCCGTTGAGAATTTTTTCTATCGCTTCGGCATGAGTGATTGCATCCCGATTCAATTTTTTGTTAGTCAATTTGTCATATGTGTCGGCAATCGCCACCGCCTGCGCCGAAACGGGAGTTTGATCTCCTTTCAGTCCTTCTGGATATCCCTTTCCGTCCCAACGTTCGTGATGATATTTACATATTTCTATTGCGCGACGTATAAGCTGACTGTCGTTTCCGTCCGACAGTTTTTCCAACATTTCCGCCCCTAACAATGTATGCTTGCGCATTTCTTCCATTGCCTTGTCGGTATCGCAATCCGCATTGTTCCCGTCGATTAAGTACATTCCCAAATCGTGCAAAGTGGATGCAATGGAAATTGTCTGTATATCGGCGGGCGAAAGCTTGTATTTAAAAGAAATTCCTCCGAGATTGTTAAGCAAGATCTCGCAAATAGCGCTGACGTTTTCCACATGATGCCCGATGTCTATGTTGCCGTAATCGATTAAATTAGTAAGAATATTGATTACGGACATTAAATCCTGACTGTTATGCGACAGTTGATCTTTCGAAGCGCCCGCCGAAATTTTCTGTCTGCCGTACAGCATAATCGTATTGAGCGAACGGCGGCGAACGACGACTGTGTCGAAAGGTCTTTGAATGTAATCCAAAGCGCCTAATTCGTACGCGCGTTCAACGTAAAGCGAGGCGTTTTCCGAAGAAATAATTATTACCGGGATACTCTGTATCCAGTTGTTTTCGTTCATCTTGGATAATACGGAAAAACCGTCCATTCGAGGCATAACAATATCCAACAAAACAAGACTGATGCTGTCCTTGTATTTACCGAGCAAATCCATCGCTTCCAAACCGTCGCTTGCTTCGATAATCTCGTACTCGTCGGCGAGAATATCCGAAAGAATCGAACGGTTCATTTCGGAATCGTCAACAATGAGAATTTTGCCTTTTTCAAAATCGTTAGCCATAAAACCAGTTTCTCCCGTAATCTGTAAACAGTTACACTTAAATATATCTTACCACTAAATAATGCAAATGTCTAGTATGTTGCGCAAAATTAAGCGTTTTAAAAGAAATTATCGGTCACAGCAAGTTCCAAACGGAATGGAACAGAAAAATCAAGCCGAACATAACTATCTGACTGAGCAAGTATACCCATAGCGAATATCTGCCGCAAAAAGTTACGGGACATACGTATTTTGCGTTGACGGAGGGGAAGATCGTCTTTTTTTCTCTGTACACGACTTTGCCCAAAAATGCACCTACCAAAAACCAACCGAAATCGGGTAAAAACGGCAAGTAGTCGCCTCCGCAGAAATTAGCGTACGCACTTCCTCTGTGTTCCGCCAAAAAGAACCAGACGGCATTGTCGCTTTGCCACGGAGAAGCTTTCGCGCAAGCGCCTACTACCAATGCCGCAAGCGTCACCGCAGTCATAACCGCGCCGAAAATATTTTTCTGATAATTTTTTTTGCATTTTGCCCAACAAAATTCTACGAAAGACCACAACAAAACAGACAGCGCTATTACGTGAATTACGTTAAAACGGATTGTAAGGTTTGCGCCGACTATCGAAGAAACGGCATACGTTGCCGCCGTAAGCAAACAGGCGAAGGCAATCATTTTTATGGCGCGTTTACCGTTATTTCGCGAAAAGCTGCACGACACTCCCGAAGCAAACACGAATAACGTTACGAATACGTCGTGCGTAACCGCCCTCAACGTACCCGAATAATAACTCTTCGACAAATTGTAAAGCCAAGTGAACAACGCCGTTTTGTAGTTTGCCGAACCTATTTCGCTTACGTCCCACATAAAATGGTCCCAAACTACAAATAGAATCATAACTCCGCGCAAAAAGTCAACTTCCCAAATACGCTTCGGTTTGGGAATTGCGGCAAGCTCGTCGAGAGCGGCGTCGATTTCTTCGGGGGTAACGATCTTCTCCTCGACAGATGACGTCTCCGCGCCGACTTTTGTCGATTTATTATCTTTTTTTGCAGATTTTTTCTTCATCTATTTGTATACTTCGTCTATTATACCGCCGCCCAAACACCTGTTACCCGAATAGAAAACAACAAACTGTCCCGGCGTTACCGCACGCTGCTTCTCGTGGAAATTCACTTTGACCTTGCCGTTTGGCATAAGCTCCACGTCTACGCCTTGCTCGGGTTGTCTGTATCTGAACTTTGCTTCACACGTAAATTTATCTGCGGGAGGACAAGGTATCCAGTTGACTTTATTTGAAATCAACGCTTTCGACATCAAAACGCTTTCGTCGCCGTGAGATACGACCAGTTTGTTGTTGATCAAATCTTTTTCGACGACAAACCAACGCTCCTGACTTTCCGCTGTTCCTCCCAGTCCCAAACCTCTGCGCTGTCCCAACGTATAATACATCAAACCTATATGCTCGCCGACGACTTTACCGTTTACGTCAACGATTTCGCCTGATTGATTGGGAAGATAGTTTTGCAAAAACTGACGGAAATTACGTTCTCCGATAAAACAAATACCGGTGCTGTCTTTTTTCTTTGCATTTACCAACCCTAAATCGTCGGCGATTTTTCGAACGTCGCGTTTGTCGATATTCGCAAGAGGAAAAAGAACGTCTGCCAATTGCCGCTGCGAAAGCTGATTTAAAAAATACGTCTGGTCTTTGGATTGATCCTTAGCTTTTAGTAAATAATGAACTCCGTTTTCGTGCAGTATACCGCAATAATGTCCCGTTGCTATATAATCGGCGCCCAAAGCCTTAGCGTAATTCAAGAAAGGACCGAACTTTATCTCGCGATTACACAAAACGTCGGGGTTGGGCGTTCTTCCTTGTCTATACTCGTCCAAAAAATAGGAAAAAACTTTTTCTTTGTACTCTTTGGCAAAATTTACCGAATAGTACGGAATTTCCAACTTATCCGATACTCTTTTAACGTCTTCGAAATCCTGCTCCGCAGTACAACGACCGTTTTCCGTTTCCTCCCAATTGTGCATAAACAGAGCTATTACGTTGTACCCCTGCTGTTTGAGCAGCCACGCGGAAACAGCGCTGTCCACTCCGCCGCTCATTCCCAAAACTACGTTTTTCATCGGTTTTATTTTTTCATGGCGCGCCTTGCTTCCGCCGAACGCACAAGACGCTTTAACGTATCTATCGTTTCGTCGTTATTGTCCGTAGTCATAACTACTTCCAACAATTCTTCGGTAGCCTGAACGGCGTCTTCGCGCGCAAGCATTCTGCGCACGAGGTATATACCTTCGAGCTGACTTTGATTGAGCAGCAAATCTTCTCTGCGAGTGCCGCTGCGATTAAGGTCGACGGCAGGGAAAATCCTTTTTTCGCTCATGCGGCGGTCGAGTTGAATTTCCATATTTCCCGTTCCCTTAAATTCTTCATAAATGATATCGTCCATTTTGCTGCCTGTATCTATCAATGCAGTAGCAAGAATGGTCAAACTTCCTCCGCCTCTGACGTTACGACCGGAACCGAACATCTTTTTCGGTTCCTGCAACGCTGCGATATCCAAACCGCCCGTAAGAGTTCTTCCCGACTGTTCCGCAGTCTGATTGTAGGCTCTGCCCAAACGCGTAATGCTGTCTAAAAGAATCATAACGTCTTGCCCCTGTTCGACGCGCCTGCGCGCGTTTGCAAAAACAAGCTCCGCAACGCGGCAATGATTCGAGGGCTGCTGATCGAACGTCGAATATGCCACTTCGCAATCGACGCTTTCTTTAAAATCGGTAACTTCTTCGGGTCTCTCGTCAATTAAAAGCACGGATAAATAAATCTCGGGGTGATTTTTCTTAACCGCCATAGCTATTTTTTTAAGAAGGATCGTTTTACCCGTTTTCGGAGGAGCGACGATCAGACCGCGCTGTCCCTTGCCGATAGGCGCAATCAAATCCAACACTCTCAACGAATAATCGTTTCTGTCCGACTGCATATTGATACGCTCGTTAGGAAAACAAGCTTCCAACGCGTCGAAGGGAGTTCTGCGTATAGCGTTGCACGGTTGATCGTTAATTTCCTGAACGTATATCGCCGTAGGAGCGGCTCTGTCGGAATACTTGCGCAGCACCACTTTAAGTTTATCTCCCGATTTCAACCCCATGCGCGAAATCATATTCGCAGACATATAGTAGTCGCGACCGGGCGTGTTGGAATAATTGTGCGTGCGCACGAAACCGTACCCGTCTGGCATAATTTCGAGAATTCCCGCTCGGGGAAGGTCGGGATCTACGTTATCGTCTTCCCTGTCCTCCACGTCGTCGATAAGCTCGGGCGGAGATTGCTCCACTCTGTTATTTAATTTCGGGGGTCTGCCGGCTTTTTTCGGAGTCTCCGGTTCGCTTTCTCCGTTGTAAACAGACATAATTCTGTCAATTAAATCTTCCCGTTTGCGATTGCGCGGCACAATGCTGAATTCGCGCGCGACAGCGCGTAAATCGGCAATATTCATATTGCGCATAGCCTCTAAAAGCTCTTCGGCAGTTTTATAAGTATCAGACATAATTCCTCCCAGAATTCTAAAATAAAACAACTTCGTAAAGTAATTGATTGAAAGACTTTTGTAATAACGAAAAACCTAATTATATCTTTTCAGAATCTTCGCGTGAAATATTTATTATGTAGTAATATTGTATTATATTTCTTATTCTTTGTCAACAAGATTTGTTTCTTCTAATATACGTTATATAACAATTATTAGCGAATTTTAACGTAATTTGTCGCATCCGTATAAAAGTATTCACAACCGTCCGCAATTAAGCAAACGGTTGTGAAATTTCAATTGACTATTTTATCTGCAACGCGTTTGACGAACAGCTTTCGCCCAACCCTCGAGAAGCTCTTTTCTGCGCGCGCTCGTCATATCGGGCTTGAATTCGCGTTCCGTCTTGATGTTGGCGCGAATATCGTCGATATCCTTCCAGTACCCGACGTTAAGTCCCGCAAGATAACAAGCTCCGAGCGCCGTAGTTTCCGTAACTTTGGGGCGAACGACGGTCGCGTTAAGAATATCAGCCTGAAATTGCATCAGGAAGTTATTCATGCTTGCTCCGCCGTCGACGTTCAGGCTCTTGATTTTGACGTTAGCATCCCTTTGCATAGACGCTACAAGGTCGTACACCTGATAGTCGATTGCTTCCAATGCAGCTCTTATAAAATGTTCCTTTTTGGTTCCGCGCGTAATTCCCGTAATAGTTCCGCGTACGTCGGCATCCCAGTAAGGCGCGCCCAAACCGGTAAAGGACGGCACGATATAGACGCCGTTGGTATCGGCAACTTTTACGGCATAGTTTTCCGTTTCCGCTGCGGCCTTGATCATACGCATTTCGTCGCGAAGCCACTGATTGATCGCGCCGCCTATAAATACGCTTCCTTCCAAAATGTACGGAGGTTTGCCGTTTGCGCCGCAAGCGCCCAGCGTCGTTACAAGTCCGTTTGTAGACTTGACCGCCTTATCCCCCGTATTCATAAGAAGGAAACAACCCGTTCCGTACGTGTTCTTTACGTCGCCTTCCTCAACGCACAAATGTCCGAACAATGCCGCCTGCTGGTCGCCTACGACGCTGCAAATAGGAATTTCACGTCCGATAAACGTTTCGTCGGTAACGCCGTAGCTGTAACCAGAAGGATGCACTTCGGGCAGCATATTTTCGGGTATTCCGAAAAGCTCGAGCAAATCTTTATCCCACTGCAAAGTGTGAATATTAAACAGCATTGTTCTGCTTGCGTTGGTATAGTCGGTAGCAAAAATTTTGCCTTTCGATAACTGCCACATTAAGTACGTATCTACCGTTCCGAAAAGAAGATCTCCCTTTTCCGCGCGCGCTCTCGCGCCTGCAACGTTATCCAAAATCCATTTGATTTTCGTTGCGGAGAAATACGCGTCCAGTACAAGTCCCGTCTTTTCGTAAATCATCTCGGACAGTCCCTGCGCTTTAAGCTGCTCGCAATATTCCGCCGTACGTCTGCACTGCCAAACGATTGCATTATATACGGGTTTACCCGTAATTTTATCCCAAACAAAAGTCGTCTCGCGCTGATTCGTTATGCCGATTGCGGCGATATCGACCGCGCTGACGTTCGCGCGAATAAGCGCTTCCACTATTACGCCGACCTGACTGCCGTAAATATCGTGAGGATCGTGCTCTACCCAACCGGGATGAGGATAAATCTGTTGAAATTCCTGCTGAGCTTTCCCCATTATATTGCCTTTTTTATCAAAGACTATCGCGCGCGAAGAAGTTGTTCCTTGATCTAACGCTAATATATATTTCATAATAATCTCCTACGTTTAATATTAAAAGAGAACGACTACTTTTTTTCTACGTTTTTGGTAGCGATAAAATCGACTCCGCAACCGCAAACGTTGCCCGCAACAACGTCGCCTATTGCAACGGGAGCGGACAGTTCTATCTTTTTCAATTCTTCCAAACTGTCGAAAATCAATCCTTTGGGGATAGCTTCGCGCGTTTTAACGGATACCATAGGTATAGTTCCGCCCGCGACTTTAACCGATCCCGTTACCATACGTTTGGGGGACGTAACCTCGTTTACGGCGTACGTAACGCCGCGAGGACACGTGTTCCCCGTAACTTTGATATTATTCTTATCGCCGTCGTCAACAGTCAAATGACAGCCCATAGGACAGTTGATACAAATCATTTCTCTACTCATTTGCTTTCTCCTTTAATCAGAGTGATTTCTACCGTTTTCGCCTGTTTGAGTACCTGCATTTGTTCCGCAGTCAAAAGGATATTTTCCATTTCGCCGGGAGCAACTACCGGACGTTTTTTACCGAAAACTTTTACGCCGTCCGCAAACACCGCAAGCTCGACTTTCTTGAATACGTTAGCTACGCGCATTTTGAAAGACTGCGGCGCGTACTTTGTATCCCTGTTCAAAACGGTAGGCACGCAATAACGCACGCCGTTAGTACACGATATCACAGTCTGCTCTGCCTTTGCCGATACGCCGTTGATATAATCTACGGCAGCTTTGCCCGCGTTTTCGCTTTCGGCGGACACAAAGTCTACAAGATCGTGAACGTGCAATACGTTGCCGCATTCGAATACGCCGTCGACGCTCGTCATCAGATTTTCGTCTACTACCGCGCCGCCCGTCGTGTTAGACAGTTTAACGTCGGCATTTTTGGCAAGTTCGTTTTCCGGCAAAAGTCCTACCGACAGCAATAACGTATCGCAGGGTATCGTCCATTCGGATTCTTTTATAGGCTGAAGCTTTTCGTCCACCTTAGCGATTACTACGCCCTCTACGCGGTCTTTACCCTTGATATCGACGACCGTATGCGAAAAATAGAGAGGAATATCGAAGTCGTTGAGGCACTGCACGATATTTCTGTTAAGTCCCGAAGAATACGGCATAAGTTCGACTACCGCTTTTACGCGCGCGCCTTCGAATGTCATACGACGCGCCATAATCAAACCTATATCTCCGCTGCCGAGAATAACGACTTCCTTTCCTGGCAAATATCCGTCAATGTTGACGAGCTTTTGCGCCGTACCTGCCGAAAACACTCCCGCGCCGCGCATACCTGCAATATTGATTGCTCCTCTGGGGCGTTCGCGGCAACCGCAGGCAAGGATTATCGCTTTCGCCTTCACCTGAACGAGTCCGTCTTCCGCCGAAACGTACGTTACGACTTTGTCGTTGGAAACGTCTATTACGGTAGCGTTTAATTTGTAGCATATCTTACGTTTGACGACTTCGTCTATGTAACGCGCGGCGTATTCGGGGCCGGTCAATTCTTCCTTGAACGTATGCAGACCGAAACCGTTGTGAATACATTGATTGAGTATTCCGCCCAACTCTGCTTCGCGTTCCAAAATGAGGATATCTCTTTCTCCTGCGTCGTAAGCCGCCTTAGCCGCCGCAAGTCCCGCAGGACCGCCGCCGACAATTACTAAATTAACTTTTTTCATTACTTCGTCCTCCCGACAACTACTTCGCTATTGCCGCCGCGCTTTGTTACGTCTTGCATGTCGCAACCTAATTCCCGCGCCAGTATTTCCATAATACGAGGCGTACAGAAGCCTGCCTGACAACGCCCCATTCCCGCGCGCGTACGGCGTTTTACGCCGTCCAAATCCTTAGCTCCGATCGGTCTGCGGATGGAATCGACTATTTCGCCCTCCGTCACCACCTCGCAACGGCAAACGATCTTACCGTACAAAGGATTTGCGTCTATGAGCTTTTCGCGTTCGGTATTGCTCATCTTGGAAAATTGCGGTATACCTTTGCGCTTCGCTTCGAAATGCGCTTTCGCTTTTAATTTCATTTGCGCAGATATCGTTTGCGCCATCTCTACCGCTATTGCAGGCGCGCAGGACAAACCGGGACTTTCGATGCCTGCAACGTTGTAAAAGCCTGCAACGGAGCTTTCGCCGATAACAAAGTCGTCGGTATCCAGATGCGCTCTCAATCCGCTGAACTGCGTAATAATATTGCGGCGAGCAAGCGACGGTACCGTTATGCTTGCTTTTGCAAACGCTTCGTTAAGTTCCTCCGCCGTAGTGTTGACGTCGTCTTTGTCGTCAACGTCCGTAGCGGTAGGACCTACAAGAATATTTCCGTGAGTAGTCGGCGTTACGAGTACGCCTTTGCCCATTTTGGTAGGCAGTTGGAATAAAGTATGCGACGCAAGGTATCCGCACGTTTTATCCATAAGAACGTAATCGCCCTTGCGAGCGGTAATATGCAGTTTCTCGCCGCACACCATATTATTGATAACGTCGGCGTATACGCCTGCCGCGTTGACGACGGTTTTTGCCTGCTCGCTGTAACCATCTGCGCAAGTTACGGTAAATACTCCGTTCTCTTTAACGATAGACGTCACCTCCGACAAAAAGCGGAATTCGACGCCGTTTACGCAAGCGTTTTCGGCGTAAGCTACCGTCATTTCATACGGAGAAACGATTCCTCCCGTCGGCACCACCAACGCTGCGACCGCTTCGTCGGAGACGTACGGTTCCAACTTTTTAATCTCGGCGTTTCCTTTAACGACGTACATATCTTTTACGCCGTTTGCCTTGCCGCGATTAAGCAGTTCTTCGAGTCCGTCCGTTTGTTTTTCGTCAAAGCACAGCACCATAGAACCGTTGCGCTTAAACGGAAAATCCAATTCCTTAGACAACGCGTCGAACATAGCGTTACCCATAACGTTGTATTTGGCTTTTAAAGTATTAGGCTTAGCGTCGAAACCGCCGTGTACAATGCCGCTGTTTGCTTTGCTTGTACCTACGGAAACGTCGTTGCCGCGCTCAAACACCGCCACCGACGCCTGATAACGCGAAAGCTCGCGGGCGATTCCGCATCCGATTACGCCGCCGCCTATAATAATTACGTCTTTCATTTAAATTTGTTACCTCCTGATCACATTTGGATCTACGATCGTAAATAAGCTTTTACAATATTTTCAGCTATTCAAAACAACCGACAAATTCACCCAGTACATTATATAACTTTTTTGTTTGCGTTTCAATACCAAAGCACAAAATATTAACGAACCGAAACGCAAATATTTTAGCTAATAACCTCTGCAAAACTCAAAAGCGACAGTAACTTGCGATTACTGTCGCTTAAGGCTTTGTCAGTTAGATGACAACAATCGTTGTTTTAATTCAGCAGTCTGACTACGCTGTTATTATGCTCCTAAAACCCACGAAGGTTGAGCAACTATGGACGTGTTGGCGCAAGCAATGAACGTCATAATTACCGCATTTACAATACCTGCCAACCAAGCGTTGCCCGTACGAACGTACATTCTTCTTGCAATAACCGTCGCGATAGCAACACACGGAATAATGGGGATTGCCGCGATATAGAACAGGTTCAACGTATAACCTACAGTTTGCGCGCCCGTACGAATGAAGTAATCGTTGGATGCCCACAGTAAAATCAAAACGCCTATTACGTTGAATACTACGTTGATAGCGATCGTAGCCCATTCGGGAAGATCCTTTACTCTGTAATTTTGACTTAATACCGACGTAATCATATAGAATATGAAGAAGAACGGTACGTACTGCAGCATTGCGGGAATACGGATTAAGTCGAATACTCTGAGGTCGAACGTCCAAATACGGAAGTCAACTGTAGCCATGCCCCAGATACCGAACATTACGCCGTAGAATATCGCAAGCAGGATAGCGGCAAGCAACGGAGTTTTAAGAACGTTTTGCCAGCTGCGGATCTTGAAACCTTCGAGAGGACGTTCGTCATAAAGAGACGCTTCGTCGCCGTATTTGAAGATATTGATACATCTGTTGATACACCAAACGACAAGGGTAACGACAAGAGCGAATACTCCGCACATAATACCCCAAGTCGCAAAGCCGGCTACGGTGTCGTTGTAAATATACGTGCTTGTATCTCCCATCATCGATTTGAGTTGTTTTGCAACTTCCCACGTATCGCTGCCGTAAACGTGCTTCAAGCTAATTGCACTGAATATAGCCGTCAAAATACCGGGAATCCAATAAGAAACGTGTTTGCGCGGACGGGTAAGAAGAACGGGTCCTTCGGTTACTTCGCCTTCCTTCGCTTTTAACGAAGCGAACAGACGGGTACCGAGCAACATATCGAGTACGGGGAACAGAAGTCCGAACAATCCAAGGAAACCGAGAAGCGAAACAGCTTCCTTAAGCCACCACGATTGACCGACAGGAGAAATATAGTGAGCGCCTTCGGGTGTTCCGAACGCATTGTAGAAGAAGTCGATTACATGACCGGCAGATACCACAGAGAAGTGATTCATCGGGTGAGTTTCTTTCGCTTCGTAAACCACTCTGATCGATTGCGTAGCGGAAGCAATAGCTTTACCCTTGTTTTGTACGCTTACAAGCGTGTTACGGGCGGGTACGTTTGATTTGTTGTATTTGGTAGGAGTTGCAATAGGATCAAGTCCGCCTCCCGCAACGTAGATTGCGCCGTTCTTCGTAGTCCAATCTTCGACGGCGGCAGCCTGCGCAGCCGCAATACCTCTGGTAAATACCAACGCTTCGCGCGATTGCAGATACCACGTCGAATTACCACGAGTCGTTAAATTATAATACTGTTTGCTGGAACTGTATTTGTCGTTTTCGGTTTGTTTAACGTACTCGTTGCCTTTCTTCAAATAGTAATTCGTGTAGTTACTTTCCGTTACGGAATTTTTGTTAACAGCTACGTATTGATTTTCCTTCAAAGTACAACCGAATCCCATACTGCCGAAGAAGAATTCGTCGGAAGACGCTTTGACTACGCCAGCCGCGATAACGTTGCTGCCTATGGAGGTAGGAGCCGAGTTTGCCTGAACAAGACCGGCAGAGATAATACCCATATGCGTGCCGGCAGCATGATTCGCCGCAATTTGGGAACCGGCAGTAATACCGTCCAATGCCAACGCGTTTGCAGTTGCGCTGCCGCCCATAGAGTGACCGGAAATACCGATCTTCGTCTTATCTACGCAATCCAAATTGTACAGATATTTTGCAGCGCTTACAAAAATGCTGCCGTCGAAATCGCCGACATTGGTATCTGTATTGTGACCGTGTTCGTTGTGGTCGATTGTCAATACTACGAAGCCGCGACGAACCATCTCGATTACGTTTTGCAGTTGCATTTCGCGGTTATTGTACAAACCGTGCGTAAATACGATACCGGGAGCGGGCGTTTCTTTTGTAGCGTTTTTGGGAATATATAAAAGACCCGATGCTACATATCCGCTTACACGTCTACTTACTGCCGCCGACTCGGGGTCGTCGTCTACGGCGGCAATCATTTTCGTGCCGCTGTTAGTTGCGCCGCGCAAATCTTCCACTGAAGCCGTCCAACCGTCTGTTTGCACGAGTGAGCTGACCATCGTAGCAAATAAAATGAGAACAAGACAGCATGCAATCATAAAGACGTTGCGCTTTGTCTTGTTGCGCCAAATCTTCAAAAACCAGTTGTCCTTCTTCGCCTTTTCGGGAGCGGGAGCAGCAGGTTGTTGAGCTTCGACTTGCGGTGTTTCCTGAATTTGATCACTCATGTCAAATTCCTCCTTAAATTTTTTTCTATTTAATATATCCTTTTCTGCAAAGGATAAAAAAATACAAATAAGATCTTTTTTGTGCGTACGTTGATGCAATATATCGATTACCAAACGCTTATCGGAATATGCCGTTACAATCGAACGCGACTTCGTCGGTTTATTCAAACCATATTTTCATCGATGCAAACGCACCTTTAATGCTTCGTTTTAAATCGAGGCAAAATATAACATTTTTCTATCTTACATGCTAACTATACCCCCCCCGTACGGACTTGTCAATACCCGTTTGCAATAATGAAATAATAATTAAAAGGTTCATTATAAGATTACATTTAGAGGTTCGACGCGGCAAAAAACGTATTGCCGTTTATTGAGTCAGTCGTTGCCGTACAACTAACTTTATTGTTAAATTTAAAATATTATTACAAGGTAAAAACAAAACAATATAAAGTATGCGTTATGAATATTTTCAATGTTGTCGTACGGAAGCGCGGACGCGTCTTAGATATGCCTACACTAAATGCATAGGCAATAGATACGACAATGATAGCCGAACGCACGCGAGCCCTGTTTACCCGCGTAGCGATACTTGCGCGCTTTTGTTATATCCCGCTGCTTCAGCGTACGTACGGTATGCGCCTAGAGCGCAAGCTACACACCATCGGCGCTTAGCGGTTTTGGCGACAAAGACAGCCGGAAAAAACTTGTAAGTTCACTGTATAGCTTTACGCCGAGACAGACAAAAAGGTACCGTCTCCGGTATCTAATACGTAACGCACATGCCTTGCGTAAAAATAAATGCTGCAAAATCTTACAGATAATAATACTTCAACGGACAAATAACGAATGACGCAACAGATACACAATAAAAAGTAACATTATACGTGATTTACCTTGCAAGTATTAGTCGAGTCTAAGCGCTCCGAGCCGAGCCGTTTTGCCGCTTTGCCGCTTTGCACCATTACAATACAAAAAAAACAGCGCAAGCAATTATAAAATAAATTAGCGTGATAGAATTGACAAGGTAAAATAAAAGCATTATAATATAACCGATATTGGGGTATAGCCAAGCGGTAAGGCAACGGATTCTGACTCCGTCACTCGCAGGTTCGAATCCTGCTACCCTAGCCAAACGCGAACTTCGTATCGAGTCGCAAAGAAAAGGAATTGAAAAAAACGCAATCCCTTTTTCTTTGTTTCCTTTAACTCGTTCGCTAGTTTTGCGCGAAGTCAGGACAGTTTGAAATGATGTAGCGTTCCGCTAACACTCCACTTACTGCGCCGCTACGCTTGCAGACGAATCCTACTAACCTAGCCATTTTGAGGCGACGCCTGTTAATCGTCATCGAACAGAGCGAAGTAATAGCCTCCCCCTGTTTCAATGATGTCCATCTGCTTGCCGCGCTTATTTTTAAGTAATCGGGGACAGGACGAAATAATGTATCACTCGCTAACGCTCGCGCCCCGCCGAGTTGCAGACGAATCCTGCCGTCCGAGCTACGAAATCCGCGCTGCGTACACACGTTTAACGCGGCACACTCAAGTCAAAACGAAATGCCTTTTTGTAGGCGCATAAAAACAGCTGCATACCGTAAAAATTTTTATATGGATTAAAACGCGACGTTTAAGCGTATATTTGTAGAAAAAGTTCCGTAAAATTGTTGATTTTTTCTCACACATTTGATAAAATAAATAAGCATTATGCGGCACCATAGCCAAGTGGTAAGGCAGAGCTCTGCAAAAGCTCCACCCCCAGTCCGAATCTGGGTGGTGCCTCCAACCCAAAGTGCAGAATTGCCCCAAAAGGCAATTTTGCACTTTAAACGTTATTTACTATGCCGATGTGGCGAAATAGGCAGACGCAAGGGACTTAAAATCCCTCGGAGTAACATCCGTGCCGGTTCGAGTCCGGCCATCGGCACCAGAGCAGACAGAGATTGAACCCGAATTATATATTCGTAAACGGGTAT
>JAMPAB010000033.1 GCA_023667435.1 Corallococcus sp.
AACCTACGGTAGGGCAGGACTACAAAGGACTTTGCAAACTCGTAAAGATACTCGACGAACTTCACGACAAAAGCGGCAACACAATGATTACCATAACCCACGATATGCGCTGCGCAGAAGCCTTGTGCGACCGCGCCGTTTTAATCGCGGACGGCAAAGTTGAGGAGCAGGGCGGCAAGGAACTTGCGCGCAAGTATTTTTTTGAGAAAAATTAAGCGGTTTGGCTATTCGTATTCCGTAAAACATGCGGTGTCGGTAATTACAATGTTACAATATCCGACGACGGCTTTTTTGAGGACAAAAGTTGCAAAATTCTTTAATTTTTTACAAACGTTTATTTTTAAAAAATTCAACTCAAAGGTCTAATGAGACGCAAACTCCCGTATACTACATTGATCTAACAAAAAAGTCTGTGGGGGATAACTATGTCAAACGTACAATTTTTAAACGCTTCTTTTATAAACCGTAAATTTGTCGGTAAAATTCAAACCGTCGAAAGCGTGCGTATTTCGGTCAAGCAGGATATTGTTCAGGCGCTTTCCATCGGGGTGGACAGCTGCGTCAATTCGTACGAGGCGACGCTCGGAGAGGCATCTTTTTACGGTAAGACGAATATTAAATTTCTGTATTTCGACGGCAACGGAATTTCAGGCTCTAATTACAACGCCGATTTTACCGCAAGTATCCAAAGCGATTTGATTACTAATGAGAGCAAGTTGTCTTTTGAAGTGGTGACGGTAGACAGCAAAGCGGACGTCAACGCTAATACGGCAACGTTGACCATTTTACTTGAAATTACCGTTTACGCGTATTGCGTAGACAGTTCTCCGTATTTTTCCGACGGCGAAAATATTTTTGTAAACACCGAAAGCGTCGAAGCGCTACAACGGGCAGACATCGTAAATATTCCGTTTGTTTTGGACGAGGAATTTTCCGCTACCCGCAACATATCTACCGTATTGCTTGCCGAGAGCAATTTGTGCGCTAAGGAATATTCCGTTCAAAACGGTATATTGCATATAGCGGGAGAGGGCGCGGTAAGGTTGACTTACGTATCGGACGGAGATATCGTTACCGATTCGCTGCCGTTTACGTTTGACAGAGAACTCGAAGCCAGCGACGCAATGGCGGACGGACAACTGAAATTGCTTATTATTCCCAAAAATACTAAGGTGCGTTTGAATATCGCGGAGGGCGACGTAAATACGTCGTTTACGGTGGAGATCGGTTCTACGGTTCAGGCGGACGTTACGAACATCGGCGTGTTGGAGATAGTAACCGACGCTTACGGGTCCGACTGCGATTTCGATTTCGAGCGAAAAACGGTTACTACCACGTTACCTTGCGGCAGCGTCGTTACGCGCAAACAGATTTCCGCAAGTCTGCCGCAGGAGGGCGGAAAGCATCCCGTAACGGCTTTAAACGTAGGCGCTATAGTCACCAACTGCATCTCGCAGGAGCGTAAATGTCTTGTCGAAGGCATAGTTTACGCAACGCTGCTGTACGCGACGGAAAACGGTTTTGACAGCGAACAGTTGGAACTGCCGTTTTCTCAGACGGCGGAAATAGATTATTTGATGCCGCTTTGCCGTTCGTACGCTTACGTCACGGTTATGAATTTTGCTTTAAGCGAAGCTAACGGACTTGCCGCCGACGTCGATCTGTGTTTTACAATCGACAGCGAACGCGACGTTACGTATTCGGTAATAGTAGACGCATCCGAAAAGCCGTTTGACAAATCGGAACTTCCCGCAATAGAAGTGTGCATAGCCAACAAAGGCGAAACGCTGTGGAATCTTGCAAAAAATCTGCATATGTCGGAGGACGACCTCGTATCCGTCAATCCCGAAGTTACGAATCCGCTCGAACGCGACGCCCGAATCGTTGTTTACAACAAAATTTGATTCGGCACTGCCGCCGTAAGCTATATGTAAAACATATTGACGTTACGATACGAAAACTTTTTAAAAAACGCGGTTGTACGACTGCGTTTTTTGTGTTATACTTAGTGCGAAATGAAAGTCAAATCGTATGCAAAACTCAATCTTACTTTAAACGTTTCGGGCGTTAAAAACGGATTCCACGATATCGACAGCTTAGTAACGTCGGTTGATATTTACGACGTTGTAAACGTCGATACGAGGAACGACGGCAGAATAAACGTGGAAAAGTTGAAAGGAATACGCAACGAACGGAACGCCGCTTACAAGGCTGCCGACGCCTTTATACGGCGTTTCGGAAGCTTCGGCGTTGACGTGGTTATAGATAAAGGCATACCGTTCGGCGCGGGTATGGGCGGTTCGTCCGCAGATGCCGCAGCAGTTATATACTGTATGTGTAAGTTGTTTGACATAGAGGAAAACTCCGACGAGGTACAAAACATTTGCGCCGAAGTAGGAAGCGACGTTTCCTTTATGCTTCGCGGCGGTTTCGGACGTATGCGCGGCAAAGGAGACGACGTCAATTTCGGCGTTTTAGGAGCGCCTTTGTACTTTGCTCTGACTGCTTTCGACACCGCAATGAGTTCCGCAGCCGTTTATTCGCAATTCGACAAACTTGCTTTGCAGCGTTCTTTCGCCGACAACGACGCTTTATTTCAAATGTTTCAAGACGGCGACGTCGGTTCCTGTATAAATATTTTAAACAATCACTTGCAGTCCGCCGCGAATAGTCTTTGCCGTTATGCCGACGGTTATCTGGATTTTTGCCGCGCAAATTCGCTGTCGTGCAATATGACGGGCAGCGGAAGCGCGTATTACGTGGCTACGCCGAGCAAAGCGGAAGCCGCGCGTATAGCGGAGCAGCTTAATTTAAACGGTTTTAAAACGGTCGTATGCCAATCCGTTTCTTGCGGCGAGGAAGAAACGTAAAGCTTCGTTATTGTCCGAGCGCCGTTACAAAATAATATACAGGGTAGTCGTATTCGACAAACGTCGTACTTTTTACCGTTAAATTTCAGGCGCCGCCGTTATGCGGCGCTTTTTTGCCGTCAATAACTTAAACGCAAACTCGGTCGCAGGTTACTGCGACGGAATCGGAGGCGTTTTATGAAAAGAATAATTTTGTCCGCGCTTGCTTTATTTTGTCTGATTGCGCTTATAGTCATAGTTCCTTCTTCGCAAACGAATGCGGAGTTTCTGCGTATACATATCCGCGCCGACAGCAACGACAGCGCCGATCAGGAAGTAAAATACAAAGTAAAAGCCGCCGTAACGGATTATCTTACGCCGTATCTTGTCAAAGCTACGAGCAAGGAAAAAGCAATGGAAATAGTGTCCGAACGTTTGAGAGGTATCGAAGAAGTGTGTAACGCGGTTCTCTCGGAAAACGGATTCGATTACCGAAGTAACGTAAAGCTTTGCCGCGAGCAGTTCCCCGACAGAAGCTATAACGGCGTAACGCTGCCTTCGGGCGTGTACGACGCGTTGATAGTGGAGTTGGGAAGCGCTGAGGGGAATAATTGGTGGTGCGTAGTTTATCCGCCGTTATGCTTTGTGGGCGGCGAAAATAACGGGACAAACAGCATTGTTTACAAGTCGAAGCTGTTGGAAATTATAGAAAAATGGAAATCGAAATGAAAAACTGCGGATTTCGGAATACCCGAATCCGCAGTTTTTACGGCTTTTGACGCGCAGAGAATATAAATACGAATTGTTCGCATACTAACAAAAAAATCAGGAGGGAACTTTTGTGTTGCAAACAAAGAAAGTGAGAATAACTGCTTTTGTTTTAGTTCTGTTGACGGTTGCGGCTTTTGCAATCGCTTTTACGTGCGTGCGCAGCGCGTCCGCCGCAGTAGTGAAAGTGGGTTCGAGCGGCACGGTCGTCAAAACAATTCAGACCAAATTAAAGCGTTGGGGGTATTACACGGGAAGCGTAGACGGAATTTTCGGCGCTAAAACAAAAACCGCCGTTCAGTATTTTCAGCGTAAAAACGGTCTTACCGCCGACGGCATCGTCGGTTCCGCCACAGCAAAAGCGATGGGGATAACGTTATCGGGGACTGCGTCCGCCGCCGATACGACTAAGCCTTCGGGCATATCCAACAGCGATTTGTATTTGTTGTCCTGCTGCGTTTACGGAGAAGCGCGCGGCGAAAGCTACACGGGCAAGGTCGCCGTTGCGGCAGTAATACTTAACCGCGTCAAAAGCTCTGCGTTTCCCAACAGCATTTCGGGAGTAATCTACCAAAGCGGAGCGTTTACCTGCGTGTCCGACGGACAGATAAATTTGGGGACTAACGACGAATGTACGAGAGCGGCGCAAGACGCCATGAACGGTTGGGACCCTTCGGGCGGAGCTTTGTACTATTTTAATCCGGCTACCGCAACAAGCAAGTGGATATGGTCCAGACCGCAGATAGTTACCATAGGAAAACATATATTCTGTTCCTGACCCGTCTGCTGTTTGTCCGCTTTTAAAATGCACGGCTTCGCAATACGCGCAAGCTTTGCAACGAAAATATAAATAGGAGATAATAAATGATATCTAAAACAAAATCCGTAAAAAACTTTTGGACGATATTTTTCGGCGTCGTTGCCTTAGTTGCGATAGCAAGCGCCGTCGTAATAGGGGTGACGGCAAACGGCGTCGTGTCTAATATGCGTATGTCGGTTATAGACGACGAAAACGCTTACAAAATTTCGCAGGAAAACGGCTACAAACGTTCGCTGTATCTTGCATGCGACAGTATGAAAAATCTTGACGCGAATCTCGGCAAAATCGCCGTATCCAACGACGTTGCTCATCAAACGGAGATGTTGACGAAAGTAGTCGTTCACGCAAATCAAGTAAATCAAAGTCTTTCCGATTTGCCGATAGCGGAAAGCGACAAATTAGAAGCCTGTCAAAAGTTTGCAAACCAAACGCAGGACTATGCGACGTATCTGTTGGGCAATTTGTCGCGCGGCGAAACGCTTAGCGAAAGCGAGCGCGCGTCATTGCGCAATTTGGATAACGTAGCGACGAATTTATACGGCTTTTTGCAGGACTACGCATCAGGCGACAGCGGTATGTTTATTACAAACGGCAACGGCGCAAATAACGTAGGCAGCTTAACCGACGGTCTCGACGACGTTGACGACAACGCTTTCGAGTACGAAAAACTGATATACGACGGACCTTTTTCCGACAGCGTCGAGCAGAAAATTCTGAAATTCGGCAAACGCATTTCTCATAAGGACGGCGGAGCAATCGTTTCCGAACTGTTCGGCGACAACGTTTTCGTCGGAGAAATCGACAACAAAGGTATTCTGTACGTATACGAAACGGAAAGCGGCAAAGCGTATCTTACCGAAGACGGCAGAGTGGCGCAGTACGAAACGTATGCAGAGGCGAGCGGCGAAAGCGCGGTTTCCTGCGATAAATGTATCGAAATAGCGGAAGAATTTTGCGGCAAGCTGGGTTACGACGTCAAAGGCGTGTGGATTTCCAAAACGCAGGACTTTGTAACGTACGTAAATTGCGCTACGGTAATCGACGGCGTCATCGTGTACCCCGATTTGATTAAAGTTGCCGTAGACAGCGTTTCGGGCGAAGTAGTGGGTATGGAAGCGAGATCGTACTTGCTCAATCACCGCGACTGGCAGGTAGACTTCGGAGACGTTTCGGAAGATACCGCCGCAAAGCAGATTTCTTCTTCGCTTAAAGTTACAAACGTAGCCAAAGCGCTTATAGAAAAAAACGGAGAGCATTACTTATGCTACGAATTTCAATGCGAAGAAGGCAACCGTCAATATTACGCGTACGTAGACAGCGTAAGCGGCAAAGAAGTGGAACTCTTTAAAGTTATAGCTAACACCGAAGGATATACGGTAATGTAACTGAGGCGTTATATCGATAGTGTCCGTCAAAAAAAGTCGTAACGATACGTTGCGGCTTTTTATGTTTCGGGTACGTTATTAGTTACCCGTTGCTTGACGGAAGCGACGGGTTGTTATATAATATAATCGAAAAAACAATCAACTTGCAATTAATAGAAATATCCATCGAATGTGAGT
Organism: Corallococcus sp.; assembly: GCA_023667435.1. Classification (GTDB taxonomy): domain Bacteria; phylum Bacillota; class Clostridia; order Christensenellales; family CAG-314; genus Fimimonas. Next base: position 6,000 of record JAMPAB010000033.1, read on the forward strand.
TATTCGTACTTTGAACCGATAATTTATCATTCGATGATATAATATAATCAAAAAACAATGAAATTACGAACAACCGAAATATCCATCGAATGTGAGTTATTCGTACTTTGAACCGATAATTTATCATTCGATGATATAATATAATCAAAAAACAATGAAATTACGAACAACCGAAATATCCATCGAATGTGAGTTATTCGTACTTTGAACCGATAATTTATCATTCGATGATATAATAGAATACAACGACTACTAACGACGTTTAACAACAAATAACTACTGCTAACTGCTATTATACAACACATCACGTTGATAATAATATATTGTGCTAAATGTTGCTCGTGTGTGTTATATAATATTGTTATATTTATTTAAGGAGGGCTCATGCTATGAGTTACACCAAAAGAAGTGAAATCCCCGAAAAATACAAATGGAATCTCGGCGATATTTTCGCAACTGTCGACGACTGGGAAAAAAGTTTTGCGAAAATGTCTAAGGAATATAAAAAACTGGGCGAGTTTCAAGGCAAACTGTCCGACCGCGATACGCTTTTGAAATTTTTGAAACTGTCCGACAAGATAGACAGGGAATTCGAAAAATTGTACTGCTACGCGTTTATGAGCTACAACGAGGACAGTCAGGACGCAGAAAGGCAGGCGCGTTATGCGCGTATTTACGGCTTGCTTACGGAGTCGAACACGTTGACGGCGTTTGTTTCTCCCGAGTTGTCCGCGTTATCCGACAAAAAGCTCAAAGCTTTAATCGCCGACCCCGACTTTTCCGATTACGACGTTCAGTTGCAAAACTTGTTGGACGGCAAAGCGCACATTCTGTCGCAGGCGGAAGAAAAACTGCTTGCAGGCGTAGGAGCTTTTTCGCAGCAGTTCCAAGAGGTATTTAACCGTTTGGATAGCGGAGACATCAAGTTCGAAACGATTACGGTTGACGGCAAGGAAGTTCAATTGGGTCACGGAACTTATTCGATGCTGCTCCAGCATCCCGACCAAAAAGTACGCAAGCTTGCTTTCGAAACCTACTACAAGGGATATATAGAAAAAATAAACACTCTTGCTGGTCTTTACGAAGGCAGCGTCAAATCCGACTGGTTCTTTGCTAAAGCAAAAAAATTCGGCAGCACGATGGAGGAAGCGCTCTTCTACGAACACGTGGACAAGGCGGTTTACGACAATCTGATAAAGTGTATGCACGGCAGCTTCGAACCGTTGCACAAATATATAGCTCTCCGCAAAAAACTGATGGGAGTGGAAACGCTCAATATGTACGATTTGTACGTATCGATTTTCGAGGATGCGGATATCGCCTGCGAGTATGAGGAAGCTTGCGAACTGGTGCTTAAAGGACTTGCCCCGTTAGGCGAAGATTATCTCGACGTAGTCCGTCACGCGTTTGCAAACCGTTGGATCGACGTTCACGAAACTCCCACGAAACGCAGCGGAGCGTACAGCATGAGCGTACCGGGAGTTCACCCGTATATGTTGCTTAACTACCAAAAGACGACGCACGACATCTTTACGATAGCTCACGAAATGGGGCACTCTATGCACAGCTATTACAGCGAAAAGAAACAGCCCTACGCCAAAGCGAATTACAAAATTTTCGTAGCGGAAGTTGCTTCTACGTGTAACGAAGTCTTACTGTTGAAGTATCTGCTGAAAAACACTGCGGACGTCAAACTTAAAAAGTATCTTCTTCAATACTATTTGGATATGCTGCGTACCACAATGTACCGTCAAGCTATGTTTGCGGAGTTCGAGCAGATTGCTCACGACCTTGCGGAGAAGGGACAACCTTTGACGTCCGAGATTATGAGCCAAAAATATTTGGAACTCAACAAAATGTATTACGGTCCGTCGGTTTGCCACAACGACGAAATCAAGTACGAGTGGGCGCGTATTCCGCATTTCTATCGCGCGTTTTACGTTTACAAGTATTCTACGGGTATTATTTCCGCCGTGTGCATTGCCGAAAAGATTCTCAAAGAGGGCGAATCGGCAGTAAAAGACTACAAAAAATTCCTCTCCTTAGGCGGAAGCATGGATCCCGTTTCCGAATTAAAAGTGGCAGGCGTAGATCTTACAAGCGAAGAGCCGTTTAAAATCGTTACTCGATCGTTCGCCGATACTCTTGCCGAGCTTGAAGAATTGTGTAAATAAGTTTATCAAAAGCGTTTTCGGAATTCCGAAAACGCTTTTGCATTACTCGCGTTCGCCAACAAACTTTTTAAAGGCATTTCATCACTCTACAAGTCAGAGCGCGTTCTTGCAGTATTTCTGGCTTTAAGCGTCGTTTGCGTACTTAAACGTATAAAAAGTTGTTTTGTCAAGATATTTTAGAGAAAAAAACGTATAAAAAGTTCATAAATTTTTTATTTAATATTTACTTTTTCTTTGAGTTATTTTATAATAAAATAACCAACTAAGTCTAACGGAGTTTAATTACCTTTTATTACATCGTATCACGTTGATAAATTGTATATTGCAGACAATGTTGCTCGTGTACGATATAATAAAACAACAGACTACGTTTAACGGCATTTAACTACTGTTTATTACATCGTATCACGTTGATAATTACATATTGCAATAAGTATTACTCGTGTACGATATAATAAAATAACCAACTAAGTCTAACGGAGTTTAATTACATTTTATTACATCGTATCACGTTGATAAATTGTATATTGCAGACAATGTTGCTCGTGTACGATATAATAGCGTAAAGACAACAATTAACGACACTTTGGAGGTGATCTTCAGTATCTGAAAAAAAGTATCAACGTTTTTGAAATTATTTAACGTATTTGCAATACGCGCATAAAAATAATATAAATAAAAGGAGGTGAAACTATGGCAAAAATTAAAAGGACTTTTTCTTTAGTATTGATACTGTTTGTTTTGGTATCGTCCTGTTTGGTAATGGCAGGCTGTCCGCATGAAAAAGAGGAAAAATACGACATCGTGCTGAAAATAAGCTGCCGACAGGTAATCAACGAATACAAAAGGGGACCCGACTTGGACGAATGGATATTTACCCCCGACGTATCGGAGTATCACATACAACGTAAATATGACGGCAATCAGTATGTTTATTATGTGTCCGCTTATAATTTACCCGATCATCCCAGAGATTATGATCGTTGGCCCCCGCCTTATCCGACACCTAATCGACCTTTTGAAACGGATTTCGGGAAAGAGGGGAAAATTGGTCCAGGAGAAGAACGCCCAAAATATGTGTGTACACCCGGCAATTACATATATACTTTCAGAGTCAATGGTGCATATATATTCAATCCGCGGGTTTTAAAGCTATTTATCACTGTCGTATAAACACAAATAACGGGGAGAGAAAAGTATGGAAAGAAACAAAATTAAAATTATAGGACGAATATTATTAGCTGTTATTTTGTTTGTAAGTTTGTTTTTATCTATATACGCGATGACTGATACGGACGTTTTTGCCGAGACAAAGACATATTATTCGTCGCAGCAATATACAGATAGCGATTGTCTTTTGTTGGCCGACGGAAGCGACGATACATCCGGAACTGTTCGGGACTTTGCGAGCTCTTTCTCTACTTTGTATAATCTATAATTTTGAATTGCATATTTGAGAGTCTAAACCGAAGTATAAATTTAGAACGATTCTCGCTCTATTCAGACATAAATTTGGCGATTTGCTTCTACGGCGAATCGTCGATTGTTTTTCAAAAATGATAAAATAACGTTTGCAAGTACAGTATTAAAGCGGATTTCGGTCTTGTAATGTCGTAATTTTTATGTTAAAATATTATATTATAGCGATATAGCGTTTTCAATCGGTCGCAACTTGCCTCAGGCTTTCTGTTCCCCTTTGTAGATTTGTTATGTCTCTAATACTTTAAAAGGAGAAATTTTTATGTCAGAGGTCGTTGTAAAAAAATCCAACAAGCTCGGACCCAAAATTTGGACGTCGATAGTTCTGTTCGGATTTATGGGACAGCTTGCCTGGATGGTGGAAAATATGTACTTTTCCACGTATATCCAAAAGAACATAACTACAGACCCTAATGCTACAAGCGCTACGGTTGCCGCAAGCGCGGTAGTTGCGGCGTTGGTGACCATACTAGGCGGCGCGTTGACGGACCGTGTCGGCAAGCGTAAAGTATTCGTTTGCTGGGGATATATCATTTGGGGATTGGTTACGGCAAGCTTTGCCTTTTTCGGTAACAATCAAGTAAGCGAAAGCGACGTTTTAAAGGTAGTAATCATTTTCGTCATAATGGACTGCGTAATGACGGTGTTCGGCTCTATGGCAAACGACGCCGCATTCTCTTCCTGGATTACCGACGTTACGGATATAACGAATCGCGGTTTCGTAGAGATTATTCTGTCTATTATGCCCGTTGCGGCGCTTATGGTAATATTCGTCGGTTTTAACGGTCTTACCGATGCTCACCGCTGGGATTTGTTCTTTATTATACTGGGCGCGTTGCCCGCCGTCGTAGGCGTAATAGGTCTGTTTATTTTCAAAGACAGTCCCACGCTCAAACCCGACAAGTCGGGCAAGTATATGGCGGAGGTTATTTACGGATTTAAACCGAAAAATATCAAAAAGCACAAGATGATTTACATTTGTTTGATCGGTATGATGTTCTCCGGTCTTGCAATGCAAATGTGGCAGCCGTACATGATAATGCTGTTGCAGTACACGCTGGGTTTCGGCGACGGTTTCGTCATTCCGCTTGCGGTTGTCGTGCTGCTTTCGGCAGCGGTGGCAGTTGTCGGCGGCAAGCTTATGGATAAATACGGCAAAGAGAAGCTGTTTTACCCCGTAGCGGCGGCAGGCGTCGTCGGCGGTTTGTTGGTGTACTTTATCAAGTTTGTCAGCGGTAACGTCGCTGCAACGTGGGTTATGTTTATTATAGGCGGAACGTTAATAGAAGGCGCTTCCTTGCTTGTGGCAGGTTTGTTCAACGCTACCGCGCGCGATTACACCCCCGAAGACAAAGCAGGTTGTTTTCAGGGTATTCGTATCGTGATATACGTAACTCTGCCTATGATTATCGCAAGTATAGTGCTGCCGTTTATTATCGATGGCTTCGGTCCTGTGGTTAAAGCCTACGACGTCGCTCCCGCCGACGGATATTTCGCCATACCGAAACTTGTAGACAGTTACAATCAGATAACTACTTATAAGTTGGGCGATCACGTGTATCCTTACGAATTATTCCTGTTTTCGGCGCTGTCCGCCGCATTCGTATTCATTCCCGCGTACTTTGTCCGCAAGGAAAATAAAAAGTTCCGTATGCAAAAGCTTTCCGAACTTGCCGTCGACGTAACCGTAACAGATAACGCAGAAAGCGTAAGCGTAGAAACGGAAACCGTTGCCGAGACAAACGACGAAATCGAGTTTGTATCCGAAACGAACGTCGGTACAACGAAAACCTCCGAAGGAGAAACCGTAATGCAGGATGCGTCCGCGCAAGACGCAGAGGAAAAATAACGGCGTAAAATTTGACTTTATCAAAACGGAGCGTTTGTTGCGATAGGTATCGTCGAACGCTCCGTTTTTCTATTAAAAGAGATAAATTTATTGACTTTTTTTGCGATTATTATTGTATTTATCGAAATAAAGTGATACTATATATTAGACTTATTTAAGTTAAGTTTAAGTTTTTGTGTATGTTGGGTAAAATTCGATGAAAATTAAAGTTAAAAAGATGCCTTACGCAAAAGTTGCCGCGCTTCCCAAAGAGAAGCCGATAACGCCTAAACGTACAAGCGCGTTATTCCGTTGGTTAATGAAAACCGCAGCAAAGTCCGATTTGAAAGATACGAACTTTACGTGGAACGACGAAGGACTGAAACAGTTGGGCGACAAAGAACCTTGCCTGTTTTTGATGAATCATTCCAGTTTTATAGATTTAAATATTGCCGCGACTATTCTCTATCCGCGCAGATTCAACATTGTAATGACGTCGGACGGTTTTGTGGGAAAGCGTTGGTTTATGCGCGGTCTGGGGTGTATTCCTACAAACAAGTTTGTGACGGATACCGCCCTTGTGCGCAATATGATGAAGTGTCTTAAAGAGCTTAAAACGTCCGTGTTGCTTTATCCTGAGGCAAGCTATTCTTTTGACGGAACGGCAACCGCGTTGCCGAATGGGATGGGCAAGTGCGTTAAAATTCTCGGCGCGCCCGTTGTGATGATAAGAACGTACGGAGCGTTTTCGCGCGATCCGTTATACAACAATTTGCAGAAACGCAAAGTCAAAGTATCTGCGACAACGGAGTACATTCTGTCTCCCGAGCAAATCAAAAAAATGTCCGTCGAAGAAATCAACACCGTTTTAAAAGAACGTTTTACTTTCGATAACTTCCGTTGGCAGCAGGAAAATAACGTCGTAATAGACGAGCCGTTTCGTGCCGACGGGTTGGAACGCGTACTGTATAAATGTCCGCATTGCCTTGCCGAAGGTCATACGGTCGGCAAAGGCGTAACGCTTACCTGCAATAACTGCGGCAAATCGTACGTTTTGGACGAATCGGGATATTTGCGCGCAAACGGGTTTGAGGGCGCGTTCGATCATATTCCCAACTGGTACGCGTGGGAAAGGCAAAGCGTAAAAGAAGACGTTGTAAGCGGTTCGTATAAGCTGGATATCGACGTAAACGTGTTGATAATGAAGGGGTACAAAGCGGTGTACGATATAGGAAGCGGCCGTTTGACTCACGACAAAAGCGGATTCCGTTTGGTCGCGGCGGACGGGCAGCTCGATTACTTTCAGCCTTCTTCGCTGTCGTACAGCGTTTATTCCGATTATTTTTGGTACGAGATAGGCGACGTTATCTGTATAGGAAACAACGATTGCCTTTACTACTGTTTCCCTAAGGGGGTAAACGGTGTAGTTGCAAAAACCCGTCTTGCTACGGAAGAAATATATAAGCTTATCAAGTCGTAATAGGTAATAGCGTAAAACGGTGTTCGCGTTGAATGCGAGCGCCGTATTTTGTTGCGTTTTCGGATAAAACCGCGCAAGAATTCAGTTTCCGTGTAAGGGTATCGCGGACGGATCGCCTTACGCGGAGTCATTTGTTTTCGGAGAAGTTTGCGCCGCTTTCTGCCGACGGTTCCAGCCTATTTTTCGCCGAAAAGAAGTTGTCCGTACGTAGGCAGAGGCCATTTACTTTTGGGACAAATCTGTTCGAGTTTGTTTACGTATGATCGCAATTTGTCCGTTTGAGCGGATACGTCGTTTTGACAGAATCGCGCTTTGCGCGCGTCGGTCGGCATGCTTTCGGCGGCGGCAAGCAGATTTTTTAAGTTGTCCGACGCTGCCGCGCACTCGCTTTGCAGTTTGGAAATAACGGCGATTTTTACTTTTTCCGCTTCGTTCGGCAAATTTAATTTGCTTTTGCTTTCGGCGGTTTTTGCCAACTCGCTCACGTACGCTTCGGCAGTCGGGGCTATTTGTCTTTCGTATATTTCGGCAGATACCGTGCTTTCGAGATTTACCGTGTTGCAGTAATTCTCAAACATAATTTCCTGTCGGGCAAACTGTTCCGCGCGGGTAAGAATCCCGTGTTTTTCGAAAACTTCCAAATTCTTTTCGTCGGATAATTCTTCTATTGCTTCTACTGTCGTAAAGCTTTGTAAATTGCGTTTTCTCGCTTCGTTTTGCCATTCTTCCGAATAGTTGTTTCCGTTAAATAGGATGCGCCCGTGTTTTTCGAAAACTTCCGCAACGAGTTTTCGGACGCATTGCCATACGTCGCGCGAATTTTCCAGAGCGTCTGCAAACTGCCGCAGACTTTCCGCCACCGCCGTATTTAACGCAGTGTTTACGTCGGCAATGGACGCGGACGAGCCTACCGTACGGAATTCGAACTTGTTGCCCGTAAAGGCGAACGGCGAAGTTCGATTGCGGTCGGAGACGAACGGCAGCGCGCGTATCGGGTCTGTTTCGAATTTGTCGTTTTTTATCGCGCGTTTGATAGTATTTTCCAGCGCGTCTCCAATGTAAACCGTAAGTATATTCGGAGGAGCTTCGAAACCGCCCAGTCTATGTCCGTTTCCGACGGAAGCTACGGAAGCGGCAAGTAAACCGTTGTAGTCGTCCGCCGCTTTGATTACAGCCGCCATAAACAGCATAAAGCGCAAGTTCTGCTCGCGCGTGTCGCCTGTTTCGAACAGGTTGCAATCGGTATCGGTAATCAGCGACCAGTTGTTGTGTTTTCCGCTTCCGTTTATGTTTTCGAACGGTTTTTCGTGGAGCAGGCAGGCGAGGTTTTGCCTGTCTGCAACTGATTTTAACGTTTCCATTATCAACTGATTGTGGTCGCACGCTTTGTTAGCGGAGGTGTAACAAGGGACGAGTTCGCATTGACAGGGCGCCGCCTCGTTGTGTTCGGTTTTGACTATTATACCCAGCTTCCACAGCTCTTTGTCTACTTTGCGCATAAAGCGAAGAACTTTGTCCGTAGGCGGACTGAAATAATGATCGTAAAATTCCTGCCCTTTGGGAGGCATCGCGCCGAACAGCGTTCTGCCTGTATAGACCAAATCTTTCCGTTTGTCGAACAAGTCACTGTCTATAAGGAAATATTCCTGCTCCGCGCCGACAACGCAGCGTACTTCGAGGCAGGAAAATCCCAATAATTCAAGAACGCGAAGCGCCTGTTTGTTTAGCGCTTTACAGCTTTTGAGCAGCGGAGTTTTTTTGTCCAGCGCCTCGCCGTTGAAGGATCGGAAAGTGGTGGGGATATATAGGCAGTCGCCCTTTATGAAAACGTCCGAAGTGCAGTCCCATTGCGTAATGCCGCGCGCTTCGAAGGTTTCGCGCATTCCTCCGTTCGGCAGACTGGAAGCGTCCCCTTCTCCTTTTGTCAGTTCCTTACCGCGAAATTTAAAAACGGCGTTTCCTTCTCTGTTTAACGATGTAAGACTGTCGCGTTTTTCTGCGGTGAAGTCGTTTAGCGGTTGAAACCAGTGAGTGTAGCGCAACGCGCCTTTTGAGCGAGCCCATTTCTTCAACGCTTTCGCAAATATATCCAAATGCTTCTGCGTAAGCGGCGCGTTGCGTTCCCGCGCGTCTCTGATGGCTTTGTACGTAGCGCGAGGAAGATATCGGCGCATTTTTTTGTCGTCGAAAACGTTTTCGGCAAAGTTTACGGTCAGCTCGTCGTTTTTCATACAATAAGGATATGTAAAAAGTCGTCGTTGCGTCACAAAAAAAAGCTTCCCTCATATAGGGAAGCCGTGAATTTAATAAGAGTCTGCTTAGACGCATTATACGGCAACGCGGCAAAATGTGGCGGCGCGCCTGCGTTTGGAATCGGATAAACTATTCGAACAGGTCTTTTTTGTTCATAATCGAATCTTTATCGGTTAGCTTGCGTATTACTTTGCACGGGTTGCCCGCCGCGAATACTCCGTCGGGAATATCGCGCGTTACCACCGAACCCGCGCCGATTACGGTTCCTTTTCCTATCGTAACGCCTCCGCATACCGTAACGTTGGACGCTATCCAGCAGTCGGATTCTATGACTATAGGTTTTGCGTACTCTCTGTCTGTAAGAACGCCGTCTTCGCGTTCGTACATTTTGCGCTCCCGCGCAAGCATAGGATGTACGGGCGTAGCTAAGCATACGTTAGGTCCGAAGAAAACGTCGTCGCCTACCGTTACGGGAGCGCAGTCCAATACGGTAAAATTGAAGTTGGCGTAGCAGCGTTTGCCGAACGTAGTAAATTCTCCGTAATCGAAGAAAATAGGACCTTGCAGATATACTCCGTTGTTTTCGGGAATAAGCGATTCCAAGATATCTTCGCGTTCTTTGTCGTTTTCGTCGGTACGGTTGTAACGGTTGCATAAACGGTGCGCGTACGCGCGCATCGTAGCAAGTTCTTCGTCGTTTGAGTCGTATATCATACCTTTAAGCATTTTTTCCTGTTCGGTCATATTTCGCCTCGAAAGTTTAATAGTTTAGCCATACAGTAATCGAACGCTGCAAGCCTGCGCCGCGTATCCGACGCGCTCTTGTCCCATTCCGTTGCTCTAACGTACATACAGTACGCCTTTGCAACGCAATGATGCCGATAGCGCACAATCTACACACTGTAGATGCTTCGCAGGTTCGACTACTGTATGGCTTTAAGTTTATCATACGTTGCCGTTTTTCGCAAGCGTAACAGTATCCTTAACGTAATTAGGGTACATTCGCTGTTTTTGGTAAAGACAAAAATGTACTTTTGTGTTATGATTGTCGCGTTGGAGGCGTAACGTATGGATACGTACAAAATAGGCAAGTTTTTGCAGAGCTTACGCTTAGAGAAAAATCTTACGCAGGAAGAGTTGGGCGAGCAATTGGGCGTTACGAACAAAACGGTTTCGCGTTGGGAAACGGGCAAGTATATGCCGCCGGCGGATATTCTTTTACGTTTTTCCGACGTTTACGGCGTGTCCGTCAACGAGATACTTTCCGGCGAACGCTTGGCAACCGCCGACTATCAACCCAAAGCGGAGGAAAACATTGTAGCTACTCTTCAAAAAACGCAGAAACTCAGCCGTCGGCAAAAGGCGTTTATTGCGTGCTGTTCGGTAGTTGCGGCATTTATACTGTTGTTTATCATCGTATTTTTGTGGCTGTATTTCGGCTTGCAATTCGGTCACCATGCGCAATTTGTTGCGGGAACGTACGAGTATTGCGGCGAGCCGTTTTTAATTGCCAACGGCGATATGATAGAGA
>JAMPAB010000034.1 GCA_023667435.1 Corallococcus sp.
CGATATTTTTACTTTTGAACAAAAATAAATGTTATAAAATACCACTTTTTAATACAAATTCGATTGAATTTTACTTTTGTTCAAAAGTAAAATTCAATCTAACGGAAAATTATCCGATGAATTAACGACTATAACGAACATCGACTGTTCCGCCGCAGGGAATACGACTGCCGCTGCAACGGCAAAAGAACGTATTTCGGGCAAATTAACCGCCGCCTGCTCTTCCTCAGTATTTTTGTATTTAGCTTATTCGCATAAATTTAAATGGTTATCATACTAAATAAATACGTGACAATTTCTCATGTATAACGATGAATTTTCCTCTTTTGTAATATTCTCGTATACACAGCGCTCTTCTATGGTAATATGGCGGTAGTTCATATAAATGCTCCTTTGGTAAAAATTTGTTGCGGTAAACTAATTATACCGAAGTTTATATAACCTTTCCTTTTTATTTGCCTGCTGCACTTGATAGTATAATTCACCTAACGCAAAAAGCAAGGAAATTCCGACGGAAATTTCCTTGCTTAAACGTTGACGAAAATTATTAATCGTGATGATGACAATCGCAATCGGGATCGTCGCATTCTTCCGACATTGCTGCTACTTCTTCTTCGAGTTTTCTGTAGAGCGTTTCGTATAATTCGTCATCGACAGGCAGAAAATTATAGAACGCTTCGCCTTCCTCCTCTACCTCTTCCAGCTCGAAAATTTCCACAACGGGTTCTTCGTCGTCGGCTTGCTGTAAGCAAGCGTATTCTTTGCCTTCGTGATCGAGCGTGGCAATATGATAAAACGGGATTTCGTTTCCGTCCTCATCCTCCAACATTACAACGTCTTCATCGACTTCGCAGCCGCAGTCGCAATCATGTTCGTGTTCGCAATCGCAAGCTTTCTTCTTGTCTTCTGCCATAATTTTTACCTCCGAAATTTATCTTTTACTATCCAAATAATTTTGCAATATAATCGTCGCCGCAACTTTATCGATAACTTTTTTACGGTTTTCTCTGCGAACGTTTCCCATAATCAAAACGCGTTCGGCAGAAATTGTAGTAAAACGTTCGTCAATATATTTCACGGGTATTGCGGTTTGCTTAGTCAATTCGTCGATAAACTCCCGCGTTTTGCGCGTTTGTTCGTTTTCCTCGCCGTTCAAACTCAACGGCAATCCCGAAATCAACAGAGATACGTCCTTACTCTTTGCAAGTTTGGCAATATATTCGGCGTCAACAGACATATTGCCTTTGCGGACATAGGTTTCCAACGGATTGGCAATTATTTCCATCAAATCGGAAACGGCAACTCCTATGCGGACGTCTCCGACGTCCAGCGCCATTATTCTTCCCATAGTGACACTATTGTAGCACAATTCACCGTAAAATTACAATGTTTTTGAGAAAATTAACGGAGAAAAATTTCGGTACGTTTTCCGACGGATAATCCGAGTCGTTTTCACTTTTTCAACTCAATCGTGTATCGCGCTTTACGTAATCGGATAAACTTTCGGTCCATAGGCGGTTTTAAGGCATAATATCTTTTACTTTCTTTTTGCCCTTTTTAATCGCTCCTTTTACTTCGGGTATTTCTCCTACCATTAACCCCGCAATTGCGCCGAGAGCTATTCCTATAAGAATTTTCTTCATATTATCCTCCGTAGTGTTTTTGTTACTTATAGATTGTATCAGTTTGCGCAAAAATATACTAAACGTTTCATAACCCTTCCGACGTAATATACTGAATACAAAACCGCTCGAAGTCATTAAACTCCGAGCGGTTAGCCGTACAGTAATCGAACTCTACAAGCCTACGAAACATATTCTGCAAACAAATTTCAAACGTACTCTATCGTCGATTTGTCCGTCGTTTTGTTCTGCTGTTTTGCGCGGTAATCTTCTATCGCTTTTTTTATCGCTTCCTCCGCCAAAACGGAACAGTGAATTTTTTGAGGAGGAAGACCTTCGAGATACTCTACGACCTTAGCGTTCGTAACCTGTAACGCTTCGTCAATCGTCATTCCGATAATCATTTGCGTGGCGGTAGAACTCGTGGCGATAGCTGCAGCGCAACCGAAAGTTTGGAATTTGGCGTCCACTATTACGTCGTTTTCTATTTTTAAAGTTATTTTCATTATATCGCCGCAAGTGGCGTTACCTACGGTGCCCTCTCCGTCGGCATTTTCTATAATGCCTACATTCTGCGGATTGGCAAAAGCGTCTAAAACTTTTTGATTATACATTGTAAATTCCTCCTGTTTTTACGTTGAATAACGGCGACATTTCGCGCAATTTGGATATAGTATCCTTAAGTTTGTCAACGGCGTAATCCGTTTCCTCCAAAGTATTGTCTTTACCGAAAGAGAACCTTATGGAACCGTGCGATACTTCGATAGGTACGCCCATAGCCAAAAGAACGTGCGACGGATCCAAACTTCCGCTGCTGCATGCCGAACCGCTTGAAACTGCAATTCCGTTGAAATCCATCAGCATCAAAATTCCCTCGCCCTCGACAAATTCGAAACTGAAATTAGAAACGCTCGGCACGCGGCTTGCCCTATTGCCGTTCTGTCGCACATAAGGTATTTCCGCTAATACCCGTTTTTCGAAATGGTCGCGCATTTTTGCAATACGCGCGTTGTTTTCCGCCATCTCTTCCGTAGCGATTTTCAATGCTTTAGCCATTCCGACAACTAATGGCGTATTAGTCGTTCCTCCGCGTTGAGAACGCTCCTGTCCGCCTCCGCAAATCAGTTTGTCGAGTTTTACGCCGTTTCGAATATACAGCGCGCCTACGCCCTTAGGACCGTAAAATTTATGTCCCGACATCGACAGCAGGTCAACTCCCAATTCGCGAACGTCGATTTTCATATAAGGCATTGCCTGCACGCAATCGCTGTGGAATAACGCGCCGTGCCTATGCGCAATCTCGGCAAGCTGTTTTACGGGTTGAATCGTACCGACTTCGTTATTGACGTACATAACGGAAACGACCGTCGTTTGCTCGTCGATTGCTTTTTCCAAATCGGCAGCCGACACAAGCCCCGTACCGTCCACAGGTAAACGCGTAACCTTAAATCCCTGACCTTCGAGCCAATCGGCGGCGGTCAAAATCGCATGATGCTCGATAGCGGATATTATTATATGATTTCCTTTGTGTTTGTTGTGTATGGCGGCTCCCTTCAATGCCCAGTTGTCCGCTTCGGTACCGCTACCGGTAAAATACAACTCGTTGGGACGGCAGCCTATCAACGCAGAAATTTCTTCACGCGCGTCCGCTACCGCTTTAGCCGTGTCTCTGCCGTAAAAATGCTGACTGTCGGCATTGCCGAATTCGTTTGTAAAATACGGTAACATAGCCTCTACGACACGTTTGTCGCAGGGAGTAGTCGCCGCGTGATCGATATAAACTCTCATTACAGTGTTTCGATTCTCCTTTTTCGGTAAACGCAATTTATATATCGTCCTCTGCCAGTTGCTTTAAGGATACGGTATCTAAATAGGAATTTATATTATCGTACAGTTTTGCCCACAAATTGTGAGAGACGCAATTACATTTGTTACTGCATCCTTTGTGAATACAATCTACGATTTCGAGATTATCCTCTACCGCCCGCAAAACGCGTCCTACGGTTATGTTGTCGGGCGAATCGGTTAACTTATAACCGCCGTTGGCTCCGCGCGTAGCAACTACTACGTCGGCTTTTTTCATAAGCGCAACGATTTGCTCCAAATACTTTTCCGTAACTCCCGTAGACTGCGCAAGAGCGGAAACCGTGCAAACCTCCGCTTTATCGTATTGCTTGGATAATTCTACGGCAACGTACAGACCGTATCTCGCCTTTGACGACATTTTCATAAAATAATAATTCCTACTAATTTACTAGGATTAGTTTACTATAATTATACGCATATGTCAAATATAATAACGCCTTATTTACATAAAATTTAAGTTTTACAATTCAAATAAAAGATACTGAATACGCGAAATAGCTATTGCTGCAAAATTCAAGACCGAAACTCAAAATAGTGATTAAAGTTCGGAAAAAATCTTTTCCGCATTTAGAAAATTACTCGTCACGCCCGAAATGTAGGGATCTATATTCCGAATGACGCCGACGTTATCCAACGTCCATACTTCGAGGGGCAGACAGTATTTTTTACAGAGTGATATCTGAGGCGACGTCAAAAAAGAATAATTCGCATCCATAAAACAGACATTTCTGCCTGCGTCCAATCGGACCAACGCTTTAACGTTGATACCGGAAATAACGTCCGCAATAAGTCCCAACCTGTCGTCGGGACGGAATTGCGACACTTGCGATAAATATTCGATTTTACGCGCAATCCAAGTTGCTTCGATTGACGCGTTTTCGATAACGTCTACAAGATACCGTACCTGTTCGGCGGTCGCGCCGTTTTTAATTTCTATATATGGATGAAGGTCCAATTCAACGCATAAACCGACAAACTCGCTAAAAGTCGGAATTCGGGTATTTGCGTACTCGGAACTTTTCCAACTGCCGAAATCCAACTTGCGTACTTCGTCGTATGTCATATCGGAAATTCTGCCGCGCCCGTTTGACGTACGGTTAACGGTTCTGTCGTGCAGCAGTACGGCTACGCCGTCTTTGGTAAAACGCACGTCGCACTCGACCGCATCGAATCCCTGCGCCTTTGCCGTTCGAAACGCTGCAAGAGTATTTTCGGGCGCATCGCCGTAACCTCTATGGCACACCGAATTGACCCGTCTGTTACGATTGTCGTCAACGTTATTCGAACAGCAACAAAAAATTAGACTGCAGGCAACTATTAACGTCAGTAATAAAGCTAATCTCTTTTTCATAATTTTTAACGCTTTACAACGTTACTGCGTCGGTTCCGAGTCCGACGCAGTATGTTAAAAAATAAATTTTACAAATATTTTTCGATAGTTTCGGTTAATTCGTTTTCGTCGCAAAGACCGATGATTCTGTCAACCAAATTGCCGTTTTTGAAAATGCAAACGTTGGGGATGGACATAATATTATACTGTTTCGCAAGCTCGGGCGCCACGTCTACGTTCACTTGCCCGAACTTGACACCCGTCATTTTAGAGGCGACCTCGTCGATAATAGGCGACAACATTCTGCAAGGACCGCACCACTCCGCCCAAAAATCCACTACAACTGTACCTTCTTGCTTAAATTCGTCGAAACCGATTGCGGCGTTCTGTAATTTACTCATTATTATTCTCCTTTAATGAATTAGATTTTTACCATGCGTTATCCGAATATCCGCAGATCTTTCATTTTCATATAATTGCGTCAAAATTTAAGACTCTTCGCTGTCATTCGCATTGCCGACGCTTACAACGGATATCATTACGGGCGATTCCGCCCATTTATGTTTACGGTATCGGTCAATAAGCGCTACGCAAGTAAATCCCAGCGCCAAACCGACGAAGAACAGCAGTATCGCAATCCATTCTCTCCAACCCGAAACTAAGGACACAAACAGCAAAATAAGCGCCGGTATTATTGGTAAAACGTATCCGACAAATGCCAGCCGCGCATTGTTGGTCTCGGGAATTTCGATTATAACGGCGTCGTTTGGATTTGCGTTCAACGAATTTTCAACGTAAAAATCTACGTGTTTTTGTTTCTCGGTCATACCGCATTTACCGCAGGAACCGCATGCGGAATTACGCTCGATTCGTACTTTCGCGAATTTTCCCTGAAGCTTTACCACGTATCCGCGCTCAGTCATTGCGTTCCTCGTATTTTATACTGAGTTCCCGAAGCTGCTTTTCGTCCACTTCGGACGGAGCCTCCGTCATCATGCAGCTTGCGTTTTGCATTTTGGGGAAAGCGATGACGTCTTTAATATTGGTAGTTTCGGTCAAAACCATAATCAAACGGTCGAAACCCAGAGCCAAACCGCCGTGCGGAGGAGTTCCGTATTTGAAAGCGTCTACAAAAAATCCGAATCTTTCCGCTATCTGCTCGTCGGAAAATCCCAAAGCTTCGAACATTGTTTTTTGTACGTCCCTGTTATAAATACGCATACTGCCGCCGCCGATTTCGTCTCCGTTGATTACAACGTCGTACGCCTTTGCGCGTACGCGAGCGGGATCGGTAAGCATATAAGGCAAATCTTCGTTTTTGGGACTTGTAAACGGATGATGCATTGCAACGAATCTTCCTTCTTCCTCCGAATACTCGAACAAGGGGAAATCCACGACCCACAGACAGGCGAAATCGTCCGCTTTATACAAACCGAATTTACTTGCGAGATGGCAACGCAACGCTCCCAAAGCGGTAACCGCCGTCTGCCAGCTCTTATCCGCTACAATCAAAGCAATATCGCCCTGCTGCATAGACAGCGCCGTTTTAATGGCAGAAAGCTCTGCTTCGCCGACAGCTTTTGCAAAGCTGCATTTAATTCCTTCCGTTCCCAAACCGTACCAAGCAAGTCCGCCGACCTTGTAAGTTCTGACGAATTCCGCAAGCTTATCCAATTCCTTGCGCGAAAGCTTATCCGCGCCGTCTTTGAGAACTATCGCTCTGACGGTACCGCCTTCGGCAAGCGCGTTACGGAATACGGCAAATTGACTGTTTTCGACAACGCTGTCGAGGTTTGCGATTTTCATGTCGAAGCGCAAATCGGGTTTGTCCGAACCGTACAAATTCATACAGTCCGTCCAAGTCATACGGGTAAAATGTTCCGGTAAATCGATGCCGCGTATTTCTTTGAAAATCTTGCAAAGCAATCCTTCCGTCACTTGCATTACGTCTTCTTCTCGGTCTACGAAACTCATTTCCAAATCCACTTGCGTAAACTCGGGTTGGCGGTTTGCCCTAAGGTCCTCGTCGCGGAAGCATCTGGCAATTTGATAATATCTATCCATACCGCCTATCATAAGAAGCTGCTTGTACAGCTGCGGAGATTGCGGCAGAGCGTAAAAGCAGCCTGCATGCACGCGACTGGGAACAAGATAATCTCTCGCGCCTTCGGGAGTGGATTTACCCAACATAGGAGTCTCGATTTCCACGAAACCGTTATCCGAAAGATAATTACGTATAATTTGACTTACTTTACTGCGGGTTATAAGATTCTGCTGCAATTTTTCACGGCGCAAATCCAAATATCTGTATTTTAGACGAAGCGCCTCGTTAGCGCCGTCGTCGCCGATGGAAAACGGCGTAGTATCCGCTTCGGACAATATTTTGAGTTCCTCCGCAACGATTTCTATTTCACCCGTTTTCATATTCGGATTAACGTTGTTGCCTACGCGGCGGCGAACTTTGCCCGTTACGCTTACTACGTATTCCAACTTGATTGCAGACGCTTTGTCAAGCAACTCCTGCGAACAAACGTCGGTATCGAATACTACCTGCGAAATACCGCTTCTGTCTCTTAATTGCAAAAAGATAAGTCCGCCTAAATCGCGGCGGCGATGAACCCAACCCATAACGGTCACCGTCTTTCCTACGTATTTTACCGACACGTCGCCGCACATAACGCTGCGGCGTTGACCGTTTAACATCTCTGCCATATTTTTCTCCTGTGATTATAAAACGTATTTTTTAAGATTTCTCGACTCGGTGCGGAAATTGTTTTCAACGTACGATTTGTCGATTGTTACGGTTCTGCTTTTTCCCTCTTCGTCGATATCGTAAGAAATATCTTCTACTATATGTTCCATAATACTTTGCAAACGTCTTGCGCCGATGTCTTCCAAAGTATTATTCTGATCGTAAGCGACGTTTGCAATTTCGCGAATTCCGTCGTCCGTAAACCGTAAATCTATATTGTCTACGGCGAGAAGCTTTTTGTACTGATCGGTTATCGCGTTAGCGGGAACCGTTAAAATTTTAACGAAATCCTCTACGTTTAAACTGTCTAATTCCACCAGCACGGGAAAACGCCCTTGCAATTCGGGAATAAGATCGGATACCTTACTGACGTGGAACGCGCCGCTTGCTATAAACAGAATATAATCTGTTTTGACGTTGCCGTATTTTGTATTGACGGTGCATCCTTCGACGATAGGAAGTATATCTCTCTGCACGCCTTCTCTCGATACGTCGGGACCGTTATTGGAAGACTTGCCTGCAATTTTGTCCATTTCGTCGATAAATATGATACCGTCGTTTTCCGCGCGACGAACCGCCTCGACTTCGACGCTGTCCAAATCGATGAGCTTTTCTCCTTCTTCCGAAGCGAATATTTTCAAAGCTTCCTCTACGGTTACCGTACGCTTTTTGGTCTTTTTGGGCAGAATGTCGCCGAAAATACTTCCGAGATTTATTTCACCCGCGCCCGGTTGGATTTCTACGGGTTTAGGAATATCGGCAACGGATATTTCAACCTGCATTTGGTCGAGATTATGCTTTGCAAGTTCGTTGCGTAAATCGATTTTTGTAATACCGTCGGGAAGACCTTGCGACTGCTTGAGCATAATATCCGCCAAACGATCGACGGCTGCGTCAAACGCGCGCGCTTCGACCTCCTTATAACGCTCGTCCTTGACAAGGCGAATGGAGACCTCGACAAGATCGCGAACCATGCTTTCTACGTCGCGACCGACATAACCGACTTCCGTATATTTGGTAGCCTCCACCTTTAAAAACGGAGCCTTTACCAACTTTGCCAAACGGCGAGCAATCTCAGTTTTACCTACGCCTGTGGGTCCTTTCAAAATTATATTTTTAGGCGTTATTTCTTCCCTGTCCGCAAGAGACAGCTTGCTTCTGCGATATCTGTTACGCAAGGCGATTGCAACCGCCTTCTTTGCCTGAAATTGACCTACGATATAACGGTCGAGTTCGGTAACTATTTGTTTGGGCGTCATATTAAGCCTCCTCTACGGTTATATGACCGTTTGTAAATACGCAGATTTCGCTTGCGATTTGCAATGCCTTTTCGGCGATTTCTTTTGCGGACAAATCGGTATTGCGATACAGCGCTTTTGCCGCCGCCAAAGCGTAATTGCCGCCGCTGCCTATTGCGCATACTCCGTCGTCCGGTTCGATAACGTCGCCCGTTCCGGACAATAAAAATATATTGTCCTTGTCCGCGACAATCATCATCGCTTCCAGCTTGCGCATTACGTTGTCTCTGCGCCATAACTGCGCGACTTCCACCGCCGAACGCAGCAGATTGCCGCTGAATTTCTGCAACATTTCTTCAAACTTTTCCGATAGCGTAAATGCGTCGGCAACCGATCCTGCGAATCCCGTAACAATCTTACCGTCGTAAATACGTCTTACTTTTACGGCATTGCCCTTCATAATTACGTTTTGTCCCTGCGTAACCTGTCCATCGCCCGCTACTGCAATCTGCCCGTTGCGCTTAACGGCGCAAATCGTCGTGCCTTTAATAGAATCCGCAAAAACTTCCGACATATTATACCTCCTGTGCGGTAGTCAATATTTGATGTAATTTTTCCAGCGCGCGTTTACCGTACGCCAGTTTTCTTTGTGATTTATCGCGGATTTTTTCCGCCAACGGAGCTAAAATTCCGAAATTTCCGTTCATGGGAGAATATTCTCCGAAATCTTCCGAAATATGCCTGCTCAACGCGCCCATCAAAGTTTCTTCGGTAAAATCTATCGGACCGCTACCGCTGAAAATTCTGTACGCCTGAACGGCTGCAATAAGTCCGCTCGCCGCCGACTCCATATACCCTTCGACGCCTGTGAGCTGCCCTGCAAAAAACACTCTGCCGTCGCTTTTCAACTGAAAATATCTGTTGAGAAATTTAGGAGCGTTGATATAAGTATTTCTGTGCATAACTCCGTACCGCGCGAATTCCGCATTTCGTAAAGAGGGAATCATACTGAATACGCGTTTTTGCTCTCCGAATTTTAAGTTAGTCTGAAAACCTACCAAATTATAAAGCGTTCCATCCGCGTTTTCTTTGCGAAGTTGCAACACGGCGTAAGGTTTAACGTTCGTACGCGAATCCGTCAAACCGACGGGTTTCAACGGCCCGAATCTTACGGTATCGACGCCGCGCTTTGCCATAACCTCAATCGGCATACATCCTTCGAACACGTTATTCTCGAAATCCTTCAATTCCACCGTTTCCGCAGTAATCAAACTGTCGTAAAATGCGAGATACTCGTCCTTGTTCATAGGACAGTTTATATAATCCGCGTCTCCTTTACCGTAACGGCTGGCAATGAATGCGCTGTCGAAATCGATACTGTCAGCAGTGACGATAGGCGCTACGGCATCGAAAAAATATAAAAATTCTTCGCCGAATATTTCGCGCAACGACGGAATCAAAGCATCGTCCGTCAACGGTCCCGTAGCAACGATTACGAAGTCGTAACCGTCGTAAGATACGGAATTCGCCGTCTCGCATTCCAAACGGAAATTGGGATATTCGAGCAATTTCTGCGTGACGGTTTGAGAAAAAGCGTATCTGTCTACCGCCAAAGCGTTGCCCGCAGGCACGCGCGTTTGCTCCGCCGCTTTTATTATAAAACTGTCCGACAAACGCATTTCCGCTTTCAGTAATCCGCTCGACGTGCCTAAGTCGTCGCTTTTGAACGAATTGGAACATACCGCTTCGCACAGCGTATCCATCTTGTGCGCGGCGGACTTCTTAGACGGTTTCATTTCGACGAGCGTAACGTCCACGCCGCGTTTAAGCAGTTGATAGCAAGCTTCGCACCCCGCAAAACCGCCCCCTATAACCTTAGCTTTCACGTTTTTCTCCGCCGTCGTAGTTGCAATTTTTATCGGAACAGCGCACTACTTCCTTGTTTCCGCTTTTTTTGTAAACGAGATGAGCGCCGCATTGAGGACATACGTCCCCCGTAGGAACGTCCCACGAAACGAAATCGCAATCGGGATATCCCGTACAACCGTAAAATACGATGCCCTTTTTCGAAATGCGTTTAGCTACGTCTTTGCCGCATTTAGGACATTTTGCGACGACTTCGCTTATAGGCTTGGTGTTTTTACAGTTCGGATAATTACTGCAAGCAAGATACTTACCGTATCTGCCCTGACGTTCAAGCATCATAGAACCGCATAGCTCGCAAACGATATCCGTTTCCTTAGGAGGAACTTTTTCTTTCAGACTTTTTATGTTGGAGCATGCCGGATAATTACTGCAAGCAAGATATTTGCCGTATCTGCCCGTTTTAATTAACATGGCAGATCCGCACTTATCGCACAGTTCGTCGGATACTTCGTCCTGTACTACTACCTTTTCGCCGTGCATTGCGGTTTTTACTTCTTTGAGCATCGGCTGATAAAAGCTGTCTACGATTTCGTACCAGATCTCGCCGTTGTCTTCTATCGCGTCCAAACGGTCTTCCATCTCGGCGGTAAACTGTACGTCCACAATCTCGCCGAAATACTGACCTAAGTAATCCGTCACTTGCATACCCAAATTAGTAGGAACAAGCGTTTTTCCGTCTTTGGAGACGTATTCGCGCTTATAAAGCGTTTGCATAGTGGCGGCGTAGGTACTGGGTCTGCCTATACCCTTTTCTTCCATCACCTTTATTATACTCGCTTCGGTAAATCTTGCCGGCGGTTTGGTAAATTTCTGCTCGTTTTTAAGGTTAACGAGTTTAAGTACGTCCCCCTCGTCTAAGGGCGGCAAAACCGCGTTACTGCCTTCCTCCGCTTCTTTGCTTTTAGATTCGCCGTAGATTGCCAGATAACCTTTGAAAATCAACGTTTTGCCTACGGCGGTTAAACCGTATTCACCGCAGCTTATCGAAACGTTGACGCTGTTGTAAGCGGCATTGGTAGCTTGACTTGCCAAAAACCTTTCGTAAATCAACTTGTACAAAAGATATTGATTGCGTTGCACTTTATCTTTTATAGACGCAGGCGTTATCTCCAAATTAATGGGTCTTATCG
The DNA here is from genome assembly GCA_023667435.1 of Corallococcus sp. Taxonomy (GTDB): domain Bacteria; phylum Bacillota; class Clostridia; order Christensenellales; family CAG-314; genus Fimimonas. The sequence continues at coordinate 11,865 of JAMPAB010000034.1, forward strand.
CTTCGTGCGCGTCTTGCGCCTGCTTCTTCGTCGCGTAAAAGTTGGGCTTTTCGGGTAAATATTCCTTTCCGTATTTTTTTTCTATAAGCTCGCGCGCGGAGGCGATAGCGTCTTCGGATACGCGAACGGAGTCGGTACGGATATAAGTAACCAGAGCTACGTGCCCCATACCCGCAATATCGAATCCTTCGTAAAGTTGCTGCGCTACCGACATAGCAATCGCACTGGTCATTTTCAATTTGTTGACTGCGTCCTGCTGCAACGTACTGGTAGTAAATGGAGGCTGGGGTCTGCTTTGCGCGACGGATTTTTTTACTCCTGTAACAACGTAATTGCCGTTATTCAAAATCGCCAAAGCTTGCTCGCATTGAGTTTTATCTTTTATCTTGAATTTTTTACCGTTTTTTTCGGTTAAATTTGCTACGAATTGCGGCTTACGGGAAGGTTTTTCCAAAGTTGCGTTTACTGTCCAATATTCTTCGGGTTTAAACGCCTGAATTTCCTTTTCGCGATCCACCATAATACGCAACGCCGCAGACTGAACGCGTCCTGCGGACAATTTATTTCTTATCTTTTTGCACAGTACCGGAGACAGCGTATAACCGACGAGCCTGTCCAACACGCGCCTTGCCTGCTGCGCTTCCACTAACCCTTTATTGATGCGCATCGGCTTCTGAATTGCGGCATTAACCGCCTTTTTGGAAATCTCGTTAAACATTATGCGGTTCTTCTCGTTCGGGTCGAGATTCAACGCGCATTGCAAATGATAAGATATTGCTTCTCCCTCGCGGTCCGGGTCGGTTGCAAGGTAAACTTTTTCCGCTTTGGCAACTTCCTGCTTCAAACGGGATATCGTTTCCTTTTGCTCGGGCTTGCGCGCTTCCAACTCGGGCATATAATGATTGTCGAAATCTATCCCCATCGTTTTTTCGGGCAAATCCCAAATATGACCTCTCGAAGCGTCCACCTTATAATCGGGACCGAGATATTTTCCTATTGTTTTTGCTTTTGCCGGCGATTCGACAATTACAAGTTTCATTTAATTCCTCCATACAACCGATAAAAATTACCGGGTAACCTAGCAATTATACTCTTAATTTCCAGATTTGCCAACAAAAAATTCAAGTCGGAAGGGGCAATGTTCGTCAAAGACACTAACCCGTCAAACGACAGTTGTCCTTCCGACAATGCGTTTACGATTTTTTGTTCGTCGAAATCCAGCTGTACTTCGACGCGTTGCGCGACGGAGTCGCCTCGCCCGTAGTAATCCAATATATCGCGCGGAGTAGTTACGCACGCGCCCTGCATACTTTTAATAAGACTGTTGCTGCCGAAAAATCCCGAATCGTATATTTCTCCCGGAACGACGAACACGTCCTTGCCCTGTTCGAGGGCAAGCTCTACGGTAGAATTCGTTCCGCTTTTTTGCGGCGCCTGGCACACCAAAAGTCCGCGCGACAAACCTGCCACAATGCGGTTACGATGCGGGAAACGGTACGCCAGCGGCTGCGCTCTCAAACCGTACTCCGAAATAATCAATCCGCCTTTTTCCAGTATTCTGCGCGATAAACCTTCGTTGGCAGACGGATAGATATTAAGTATACCCGAACCCAACACGGCAATCGTTTTCCCCTGTTCGTTTATAGCTGTCTCGTGGGCAATACTGTCAATACCGTAAGCCAAACCGCTAACTATGACGAAATTTTCGCAAAGCAGCTTGGTAAAATCCGTAGCAAGCCGCCTACCGTACGAGGAAGCTTTGCGAGTTCCCACTACCGCCAAACATTCTTCGTTCAACAAACGCGTATCGCCTTTACAAAACAAGACGTAAGGCGGATCGTCAATATCCCGTAACTGCTGCGGATAATCCGACGAATACCAGGTAACCGCCGTCACGCCGTTGCCGTCCATTTCGGACAAAAACCTATTGACGTAATTTTCCTTTAAGGAGTTGCATAACGTCTTTAAGCCGACACCCAACAGTTCGCCGACGGCGGCGTTAGACGAAAACTGCGTAGGCAACTCCTCGAAACCGTCAACAAGGTCGGCAAGACTGAAAAACTTAGAAGAGGATAAACCGTGTTCTCCGCAGATTATGCAGAATTTTTCTTGCGCCGTATACATATTACACTCTGTATTTCCTGTCTAACGTGCGGTATTGCAACGACTCGGCTATATGCTTGACGGAGATCGTATCGCACCCGTCCAAATCGGCAACGGTACGCGCGACTTTGAGCACTCGGTTATACGCGCGCGCAGACAAATTGAATTTTTCAAAAGAATGTTCAAGAAGCTCGAGGCTGTCTTTGCCCAGCTTGCAGAATTTTTTGATGTCGGCAGAGCTCATCTGCGAGTTACAGCGACGACCGAACGCGCCCAAACGGTTGAGCTGAATTTCGCGGGCTTTATTGACGCGCGCGCGAACGGCTTCCGACGACTCGGACAAAGCGTCGTCTTGCAAATCGTCGTAAGAAACGTTATCCACTTCTATATGAATATCTATTCTGTCCAAAAGAGGTCCTGACAACTTACTAAGATACTTATGAATCTGCGATGCGGAACATGTACATTCGGCGGTAGAGCTTCCGTAATTACCACAAGGACACGGATTCATACTGGCGATAAGCATAAAATCGGCAGGATAGGTCACGGAAACCGCGTTGCGCGCAACGGTTATTATACCGTCTTCCAACGGTTGACGAAGCGTTTCGAGAGTTTGACGGTTGTATTCGGGCAGCTCGTCCAAAAACAGCACGCCGTTATGCGCTAAACTTATTTCACCCGGACGCGCCTTATTGCCTCCGCCTGTCAAAGCGACCATAGTGGCGGAATGATGAGGCGTCCTGAACGGTCTTTCGTAAATAAAGCCGTTATCCAACTTTCCCGCCACGCTGTGAATCTTCGCAACTTCCAACGCCTCTTCAAACGTAAGATTAGGCATAATGGACGGAACCGCTCGCGCAAGCATAGTTTTACCCGCTCCCGGAGGACCTACCATAAGAATATTGTGACCGCCTGCTACGGCAATCTCCATAGCGCGTTTTGCAGCGTACTGACCTTTAATATATTTAAAATCGTTATCTCCGCGTTTATACTCTACGTCGCAATTCCAGCTTCTTATGGCAAGCGGTTGCAAATCGGACTGACCGACGGCGAATTCCACCGCTTCCGTCAGATTGGATACGGGGTAAATTTCCGCGCCTTCGATAAATATCGCTTCTTCGGCATTTTCTTTGGGAATAACAAAGGTACGCGCGCCGTTTTGTACTGCGGAAATTAACATAGGCAACAGCCCGTTTACCTTTCGCACCTCGCCGTTTAAGGACAGCTCGCCCAAAAATATCGCTTGACGCAACGATTCGTAAGGAATTTGTTTACTCGCGGCAAGCATACCTACGGCAATCGGCAAATCGTACACGCTACCCTCTTTCTTGATATCCGCAGGCGCAAGATTGATAACCACCGCCGCAACGGGATAGGCGTATCCGCTGTTTTTTAAGGCAGAACGTACGCGTTCCTTCGACTCTTTTACGGCAGTGTCCGCAAGACCCACTATATCGTAAGTGGGCATACCGCTGTGCATATCTATTTCCGCCTGTACGGGAAAACCGTCCAAACCTTTTAAACCGTAACTTTTTATAAGCGCCAGCATTATTTTCTCCTTTGCGACTGCAACGTAAAAATTTTACGTATAATAAAACGGCAACGTTCTTCTTAATATATTAGTATAGCGGTCAAACAAAAAACAAACAAGTCTTTTTCGTTAAAAACAAAAAAATATTTTCCGTCGGCAAAAAAGTTATCGGAAATACTCGACACTACCGCCGACCTTTTAAATTTGCGGAAAAGGCCTCGCGGAAAGCGGCGAATACTTGAAACTTTTATTGCTCAACGGAATTGCGACGAAAGTAACTTATCCGACAAATACGATAAACGAGCAATTTAAAAAGTCCGAAATAAACCGAATATTCATTCCGTTCCGCAGCAGATTGCAATGTATCTTCACTCTTCAACGGCGAGCATTTCGCCGATATACGCAAATAAGGGCTGTCGCAGTTTTTAATTAGCTTATGACAATCCCTTAATTTATATTTAAGACGTACTCCGCTTCTATGGGGTGTACCCCAAAAGTCAAACACTTAAGGAGGTACACATCATCTAAACCAAATTCGTCTTTTTGAGTATGATATTACTTACTGCGCCAAAACCTGCGGCGAAAAGTCCGCTACCGAACAGTCCTAAAATCACGTTCAAAATTCCTGCGTTGAGCGGAGCAATCATAGGTATCATAG
>JAMPAB010000035.1 GCA_023667435.1 Corallococcus sp.
CAGTCGCAACCTTAAAGTCGGACTTCGACGGAAAAAGATTTGCTAGCGCAGAGCGAAGCGAACGCGTACAAATCCCGTCGAACGAGTGGTCCGTATTATTTGGTTCCGAACAACCTGTCCCCCGCATCTCCCAGTCCGGGTAAAATGTAACTTTTGTCGTTCAGTTGTCTGTCCTGTACGGCGCAGTAAATTTGTACGTCGGGATGCGCTTTATGCAACGCTTCTATCCCTTCGGGAGCAGCAATTATGTGCATGCATTTTATATGCTTCGCGCCTTTTTTCTTCAACAGGTCAACTGCAGCTATGGCGCTTCCGCCCGTTGCGAGCATCGGGTCAAGCACAATACAGATTTTGTTTTCTATTCCTTGCGGAAGCTTGCAGTAGTATTCCTGCGGAAGACAGGTTTCTTCGTCGCGGTACATACCGATGTGACCTACTTTTGCGGTAGGAAATAACGTATGTACTCCGTTTACCATTCCCAGTCCCGCGCGCAGAATGGGAATTATCGCTACGGAATTTTCCGCAATCATCTGCTGGGTAGCGCGTTCGAGCGGAGTTTCCACCTCGACCGATACGGTGGGAATGTCCGAAAAAGCCTCGTACGTAAGCAACGTGGATATTTCTTCCACCAACTCGCGAAACTGCTTCGTATTGGTATCTTTGTTGCGCAGGATTGCCACTTTGTGCGAAATTAACGGGTGATTGATTACGGTAACGTTTTGCATATTTCCCTCCGCTGTGTGATTGTTGTTTCTATTGTACACTAAACGGAGCTATCTTTCAACTGTTTTGTCAAAGCGGATGTAAGTATTTTGTCCGCTTTGTATTTTTAATCGCCGAAACCTAATTTACTGTTGAACAAAAGCGAAAATTATGCTAAGATAGTATCGAATGATATTTATTTAACTCAAAAATATAATAACTCACATTCGTCGGATATTTTTGTTCATTGAGAGTTTATTATTTTTCGATTTATTATATATTAGATAAAACAGGCAGGTGAATTATGTCTAAAATACACAGCAGAAGAAAAACCGCAATCGCGTTAATCGTATTATCTGCTATAATAGGAATTATTTTGATAGCGGCAGGAATACACGCTATCCGTTGGGCGGCGCATAACAAAACGGTAGAATCGTACGGCGAATACGAATTTAATAACGGGCAAACTGAATTCGATTTGGATTTGTTTCCGTCTCTCGTAATAGACGAGTCCGCAGAAAGAGTAAAGATAATGCAGATTGCCGACCCTCAAATCAAGTTCGGCAGTTGGACGCGCGATACGAAGACGATGGACTTGCTCGACAGAGCCATCAAAGCGGAGCAGCCCGACATATGCGTAGTTACGGGCGACCTTACTCTTTCTATATTTACATACGACGCTTTTAAGTATTTTGCTGATTTTATGGAGGCAAGACAGCAATATTGGGCGTTCGTTTACGGCAATCACGACAGTCAGTTCGATTGCAGCAAATATACTATTTACAAGTTGCTTTCGAATTACGAATACTGCCTGTTCAATCGCGGGCCCTGCGATATATACGGCGAAAGCAATTATCTCGTAAACGTATTCAAAGGCGAAAAAAAGGCGGAAAACCTCGCTTACAGTCTTGTGATGTTGGATTCGGGCATGTACCCCGACGCGGAAAACGTCGCATTAACCGACTGGGTGTACGACTGGATTCGCCAAAGTCAAATGGACTGGTACGAATGGGCGATAAAGGGACTTCAGGCAATAAAAGCGGATATTCAGACTTCTATGTTTTTCCATATTCCTATTAAGGAATTCGCCAATATGTACTATCTTAACAGAATCAAAAATTACAACAGCACGGTTACGAACGAACAGCAGATACGTGATACGCTTGCCGAGCAGGGCATAACTACCGACTATATCCGCGACGTAACGGGCGTGGTGCGCGAAAGCGACAAGAAAGAAAGCGAGTGCGTTTACGGCGACGACGGTTACACGGTAGGCATCTACTATCAGGGCAATGCCGAAGGGGTAACGGATCACCCCGACGTATTTCAGTATATCAAAAAGCTTAATAGCACTAAGGCGCTGTTTTGCGGACACGACCACGTGAATAATCTCAAAGGTTACTACGACGACGTGTATCTCGCTTACGGTTTATGTTGCGGTTATCATACTTATCCGTTTTTCAACAGCGAGTTCTTCTTGACAAAGTGGTTGGGCCTGTCGGATAAAGTCGTATATAACGCCGACTTGTGGACGGACGAACAGGGCAACAAAATGGAAAAAGGCGTAACGGTTATCGGTATCGATTTGACGGCGGAAAGTTACGGCAGTTTGATGGCGGCGGACCGTCCCGACAGCTTTTACAAGAGCAAATAAAAAAACAACTTATGGTTGATAAATCGGTATAAAACTAAACAAACGGTTGACGGTAATTTTATATTATATGCCGTATAATCGTATTGCAAAAAGACGGTGAATTTCAGCCCGTCAATCGCAGAATTGCGTTGCGAACGAAAACGGTAAATAAACTTACTTTTTTAAAGCCGCGTACGGTTTTCTTAAAAAGTTATCGAAAATCAAGAGCATTTTAATTTGTTGTAAAACAATCTCGCGACGGAACGCAAGCGCTTATCCGTATTTAAATATTGACTTTATCCCTTTTTGGCGGTATAATTTTAACCGTAGTTATAAGGCGGTCGAACTTCGATGCGTCGTGGATTCCGACGCGATTTACTTATTTCGAAGTTGGTACGCGCATCGAAACTGCGGCAAACCTTGCAGATTTACGACCGACCGAAGAGGGATTTTTATGCGCAAAAAAACTTTTCGCAACGTAATACAACTTATTCTTGCAACGGTGCTTATTGTTGTAACTTGTTGCGTTTTTTGCGCGTGTCACGTGTTCGCCTGGTACATTCCCAAACAGTACACGGACGAGCAAATGGAAGAAATTTACGGCTATTTAAAAAACGAAATTCTAACCGACCTCGAATATTTTATTGCGGGCGTGTCGTACGAACGGGATAACTACATATATTCGTATAACGTATTTTCCGAACAGGGTAAAACGATTATTAATTACGACGTTTTCGGCAGAGAAGATTCGTCTGCGGTTGCGCGCGGACTGTTTTACGACGGTACGTTAAAGGAATGGGACGTAGAAAACCTTACCGAAACCGTAACGGAAAAAGACGCAAGCGATTACGCGTTTCTGTTCGACAGAATTAAAACTGCGGCGGAATATTTTAAAAACGACGTTCTTAACAAAATGCCGTACCGCGACGACAGCTACTGTCACCAATGCTTTCCGTACGGATTCGGAATGGCGCAAATGTATTATTTGCCCGAAAACGAAGACGTAAACGTGTCGGCAAGCTGGACGGTGGAAAAATTCAAAGATGCCGACGAATTACCTCTTATTCACGATGCCGAGTTCAATTGCGGGAGAGGCGACGAATACGTAATTATAGAAGCGTACGGTTCGCCTTACGGTATCGACGACAGGATAGACGGAGTAACTGCAAATTACGAAAATTACAAACAGACGGATGGTAAAATGCTTAACAAACAAATTTACGTCAAAGGGTTTGACGACGTACTTACAATCGAATTGTATAACAACGACGCAAGCAAAGCTTTGTTCGACAAAGTTGCCGAAGGCGACGTTACCGTTACGTTTAACGACTACGGCGGATTCGAAAAAGTCGGATCGCTCGGATTCGATCTGCCGACAAACGACGAACAAATCACAACAGACTGCGGCGACGTAATGCTGTACTGCGGCAATCAAATGGTCGTTTTCTACGGGCAGAATACGTGGGACTATACGCCGCTCGGTTTTATTGCGGGATATTCCGATGCGGCATTTAAAGACGTTATACAAGCAGGATATGGTGCAAAACAAATAACGCTCAGTTTAAACCGCGACTGACGCGCGTCGTTTAAACGCTGTTGCAGAATTTGGTTCTGCAAGCGCAATTGAGGAAAGCGTTCTGTTTTACAAGCGCTAAAAACGGTTTAAAATTACTTTGAAAACAGTCGACACGTCGGTGATTTTTTAAATAGATGTAGGCATGATATAAAAGTTCCTCGTTGCCAAACTATGGAGTAGTTTTCTTTCACATTATTATATATCGAATAAGGAAGTAAACGTAAATGACAAAAAACGAACTTAACGCTTTCTATCGCGATTTGGAGCTTAAAACGGTCGCCGTTTTGGGGCGAATGGAAGTTCTCGGGCTGGATTACGACATAGGTTACTACAACGGACACTATTTCAAAAATTCCGACGGCGAATACGAAAAAGAATATTATCCCATTCCCGTTATTTCTGTAAAAGGCGCGTGCGATATCGAGTTGGAATTCGATCGTATTTCGGTGTCGGCTAAATTATCCAAAAGAGCGGCGCTGCATTTCGATTACGGCAAAATTTCCGCTTACAGGTTCGAAGCATACGGAATAGAAAACTATCTTGACAATTACTACGAAGACGGCGATATCGATAAATTATTGAACAATATAAAAGAATCTAAGGAAAACGCAATAGGATTTCAATTCGAATTCGACCGAGATACCGACGCTAAAAAGATTATGGAATTCGTCGAATTTTTAAGAAAAAACGGATTTTACTACTGAGTATTGTGTTGAAATTGCGTACGCGTCGCGAGAGTTTTTTACGCGGTTCGCACGTAAAATTTATTTCGACAACGTAAATGCGGTATATTACCGTCAAAACGGTTGCAGCATTATTTTACAAACGCCGCAAAGCGGAATATGCTCGCATCATACCGTTGCGTACCGAAAAACGGCAGTAATTTGAAAGTAAGGTGGTAAAAGTGCCTAATATTATATTTAAAGGAATAACGAAAGAAACGGATTCGATCTTTGACGAAATAAACGAAAGACCGCAAAATGCAAACGCATTAAAAATACCCAAACATAATATGTCGGTATCTCTGATATTTGCCGTACCGTTTATTGTTTTGTGTTTCGCTTTGATTTACGTAAAGAAAAATATGACGGATGACTTCCCGATCATCGGATATTTTGTTCCGATAGGAATTATATTGGGAATTTTGTCCTGTTTTTTGCACGAATTACTGCACGCAATACTGCAACCCAAAGAAGCAAAAGTTTATATAGGTTTTATACCGTCTAAATTTATGTTTTATATGAAGTGCAAAGAGCCTTTAAGCAAGAGAAGGTTCATTGCAATGTCGTTACTGCCGATTATACTCGGTATAGTACCTTTAGCTGTATTTATGATTTTCGACAATCGAATACTCAACTCTATTATGTGGCCTATGGCGATGATAGGATTGGTATCTCCGTCTCCGGATTATCTGAACGTATATTGCGTGTTAAAACAAGCGCCAAAAGGGTCGTTTATTCAAGACGATGCAGACGGTATGTGTTGGTTTACAAGGTAGCGGAAAAATTATCTTTCGGCAAGGTTACGTATGAAAAAATTTCTGTATATAGTAATACAATGCACTTGGGGAATACTTCAGACAACGCCGAGTTCTAGTATTTATGTAACCGTCACAGAGTAAGAAAAGACGTTTATTCGGCGCAAATCGAACTGAGACGCAGCGTTTTGCGAACCGAACGTTTCGAATACCGTGCGGCTTCTTTTTAAACGTAGATTATCGGATCTGCGTTTTTTTGTTTGCTCAGATATTTTTTAAGAGGCAAACTCAGTTTGAAAGTCAGCGCTTTCTTATGACAGTTTACAACGCATCGCGCGCAACGCGCGCATTTACGGTCGGGTTTCCCACGTTTGATAGCGTTACGCGGACAAATTTGTTCGCATATGCCGCAGCCGTCGCAATCGCCGTTTACGATTATTTTAACGCCTATTCTGCTGCGCCATTCGGGCGCGAAATTCGAAAAAACGTTTTTCGGCGATTTTGGAATTACTGTTTCGACGGGATTGTTTAACAGTTTGTCTACGACGGGGTTTAACAGAGCGAAATTGCAAAAGCGTTCTTCGTCCAAGTACGCGTGTTTCGTCGGAACGTAAGCGGCGGCGACTATCCTGTGTCTGTTTTGCCGTTGAATTTCGTAAAGGACGTTTCCGTAGCTCATTTTACCGTAAGCGGCGATTACGGCAAGATATTTTGCTTTAAGTTTTACAAGCTGTTGTGCTACCGTTTTGGGAATATTCTGGCAATACACGGGAAAAATAAGTATGACGTTTTCGTATTCGCGCTCGCAAACCGACGTAATTTCCGTAAGCTCGTACCCCGAACGGTCGGCAAGGTAGCTTGCTATCCGTTTACATTCGTTCGCGTTGGAATAATACAAAACCGCGTTCATATTTGCAGGTACTCCTTCATAATTTCGCATTCGGCTATTTCGTCTATGCAGAATCCCATAGCTTCTTTCATTTCTTGTAATGCGTCCTCGCGCGAGACGTTGCCGTCCCTGCTCGCAAGCGACAGTTCGAGCGCGGAAAACGGTATCATATCGCTCTCCATATCGTAAAACCGTTTAAATTGCGAGTGCTCTTTGCATTTTTCTATTTTGCAGCTTGTATGCAAACCTTTTACGTTTTCGTCGGGAGGACGCCATCCGCATTGTTCGGTAAGTACGTTTTTTACTTTGCGCCAGTCGTACGAACCGTTTGATATGTCGTTGAAATCAACCTGACAGAAGCTAGGAATGTTTCCGCTGCGGGAAGAACGTCTGATAGCTCTTTTTAAAGGGACGGTGATATTCGGAACTTCGCGTATGGCGCATACCACGTTCGATATGAGTCGGTTTCTATATCCCGACAGCTTTTTTAAGATATTGTCGCCGTAGGCCAGCTGCTTCATCGTGGCGATGGTGTGGAGCTGCCCTTTTTTAAGCGGCGGACGTAACGTTAACAGTCTGCCTAAGTTTACAAGATCGTTTAAACCCTTATTTTCCGAAAACGAGTACGCAATTTTCGGCGCCATACGGTTGTAATACAAACCTATTATCTGGGCGGACTCGTTGCCGACTACGAAGTAAGGAACTTTTGCTTCCACCATATCGGGATAAAACATAACGTAAGCAAGCGACGGGCAAGCGCAGGTGTTGCCTTGCAATTGATACAGTTTACGGTAAATTTTACGCAAATCGTCGTCCGATATTTTGCGCGTGACGAATTCTACGTTGTCGAACGCGCGCTTTGCGCCTTCTAAGCTTTTCTTTGCCGATTCCGACATAAACGGTATTTCCCACATTAACGCAAGCACGCGCAGTTTCAGAACTTTTGCCAAATAGTACAGCAGATACGTCGAATCTTTTCCTCCCGTGTAAAATACCGCAACGTCGAATCGCGATTTTTTCGAATGTTCGAATCTGTTTTTGACGGGGACGATGCTTTTTAGCTGTTGTAAAGTTTCCTTTGTCTGACACATAGGACAGCGTCCCTGCCCGTCGAATTCCAAACCCGGTATTATGTAATCGTTTGCTACGCAAGTAGTGCAGAACCGCGCTTCGTTTAAACTTTTCGGAGTCGTTTTTAATTGATTTTCTTCAACTATCTGCTTGCCGAGCAACTCAGATACGTTTTTAAGCTCGTTTTCGTTTAGTTCTTTCGGAAGTTGTTTAATTATCGTCAGTTGCTTAGAAGACAGCTTTACAATGTTTTTAAACATATCTTGCTTGTTGCGCAGTCCGTAGTAACAGAGAGTTTTGCCTTCGATTTTCCATCTGTTTTGTAAATAGTACATTTTTCCTCCGAAAAATTTATCCGTTGTTGCGTATAGCCGAGTATAACGTTATTTTGTACGTATTGCAATAGGTAAAGCGATTGTCTTGTTCTTATTTTTTCTTTTTCTTCCGCGCAAATATTATAAGCAATACGGTTGCGGTCGCTGCCGCAGCGCCTATCGCGATACATACGTATGCGGCAATGTTTTTTCCGTTGCCGTTTCGTTCGGAGTATAAACCGCTCAAACCTTCGAGCTTTAACAATCCGCCTCCCAAAGTAGCAAGATAAACGGTATCGTCGTCTGTCAGCTGTATTCCTTTACTTATGGAGTGAAAGCTGTCGTAGATTTTCGCATATTCTCCGCCCGTTTCTTTTCGGTAAATATTTCCGTTGATATCGGATATAAAAAGCGTTCCCTTCGAATCTACCTGCGTACCCGTAGCGGATATACCGTCGTCGAAAATCAAATTTATTTCGTCGTCTTTATACGTATATACGCCGCCTGCGTAATTATAGAATTCGACTCCGTTGCTATATTCGAATATTCTGTTGGTGGTCGCCGAGATATACAAAACGCCGTTATTATAGTAGATATCTCTGGGATTAGTCACGCCGTTCGGCAATTCGATTTTGCGCCATCTGTTTTCTGCCAACTCGAATACCTCGCCCGCCTGAACGGATCCTCCGTACGCGCTTCTTGCCGTTAGAGCGAAGACCTTTCCGTCCTTTGCTTCTATATCGTACCCTAATATGAACTTGTCCGCCGCATTGTATTCGACGGGAGTGATGCCGTCGTTGAGCGGAGTAAACGTTCTGCCCGAATCGTAACTGACGAAAAAACCTCTGTTAAAAGTGGCGGTGTAAATAGTTGCGTCGGCGGACGCGTCGGCAGGGAATACTATGCTCATTTTAACGGGAATCGCGTCGGAGGGAATACCGACGGAATATTCGGCGTCCCACGTTTTTCCTCCGTCCGTCGAACGGAGAAAAGCGCCTGCTTTGCCCGATTCGTTTCCGGGAGAATACGGGACGTCGTGTCTGTTTGACCACAGCGAATACGCTACGCCCTCGTTTCTCGGGTCGAATTGCATATCGTAGGAATTGCCGACGACGTTTGACGGTACTCCGTTATTAGCTCTTTGCCAGGATTTGCCGCCGTCGCTGCTTCCTATCAGTCCGAAATCCGTATTCATAATGAAAATATTGTCGCTGTCAAACGGGTTTATCGCAACGCCGTAAGTAGTTTGTTCGTTCAAACCGTTCGTCGCGTATTTAACGGACGTACCGTCGTTTATTACGTTGCAATAGCGCTGATAGAAATCTTCGCCGTTCGGCGAGTAATACGCGCCCGTTATCGTAGAGTACAGTACGGCGTTTTCGTAACCCGCCTGTTTGCTTACGGCAATTCCGTACGGTTTGTAATTGCCGTCGCTCCAACCCCGATTTTTCAGGCACATCTGATTTCTTGCGTTGTTGTCTATCGACGGATTGTTGCCGTACAGCCAACTGCTCCTGTCTCCGTCGAAATGCAGAATTCCCTCTATGCCGTAAGCGTAAATGCTTCTGTCTTCGGCATAACTCGCCTGCGTAAGATAAATATTGTCGACGGAAGTCGCGTCCAAATAAGTAAAAGACCATTTGTATTCGGTTTCGAGGTTTTTCGACGTAACCGTAACGGGCAAACCGTTTACTATTTTTTGCGTTATATCGTCTATATCCTTAAAATTTTGCGTTACGAATACCTTTGTATCGCAGTTTTCGATTTCGCTGCCGTTTTCGACGGCAATAAACGACGTTTTACCGTTTTCGTTAGTCGTTACGATATCCACAATGCCTGTTTGCGACGAATAAACCGTTTCGGCAGCTTCTGTTTCATTATATTTATACACGCCTTCGTTAGTGGCGTAATACAGAGTTGAGGTTTCTTTGCAATACAGTAATTTATTGAAATCGAAAATGACGTTAGAGCTGTTCTTCCTGCTTTTGGAATACGATATTATCTTTTTGAAAGTAACTCCGTCATCCGCCGTTTCGTAGATGATTCCGTTTCCTTCGGCGCCGGACGGCGACGACATAAGTATAAAAACGTTTGAAGAGTCGTGCGGATTTACCAGTACGCTTTTGACTACCATATTCGTAGGATAAATTCCCGAACGGGTATATAAAAACTGTTTGTTATTTTCTCCGCTGCTCAATCGCGCAATCAGATCGTCGCTGCGCGGAAAAAACAAATCGAAATTTTCGCCGTTGTCTACGCTGCGGTATAATCCCGAACCGCCCGCATAGATAACGCCTTCCGATACGGGATCGAAATATGCGGTTATCGCCTGCCCGTTCAGATTTTTTCTGACCCAGTTTTCTCCCGCGTTGTGAGATATGTACACTCCGCCCATATCGACGCTGACAATCATGTCGTTTGGATTAAACGGACTGATCGACGGAGTAAATACGGCGCCTCCGCCGCCTATTCCCAATACGGTTTCCGTCAATTCTCCGTCGCTCTCTCCGTACGCGCAGACGCAATTTGCCGCCGTGAGCATCATTAAAATCAAGGCGATAATCGCCGCTGCCGTCGCCGTAATTTTGTTCTTCGCGTTGTTGTTCGAATCTGATTTCATATGCTAATTATAACTGCTAATGCTTTGTAAGTCAATATAGACGAAAAAAAGAAGTTACCGTAAAGATAACTTCTTTGTTCTTGAAATATCGTTATTCGACGCTTATTCCTTGTTTGCAAGCGTCTTGTATTTTGCAAGGCGTTGTTTTGCGTCTTGTTCGCTCTTTGCAAACAGCGTTTCCGCGATTTCGGGTTTCGTTTTCGCAAGAGAAGCGTAACGCGTTTCTCCCTTGATGAATTCCTGATAATCTGCGGTCGGTTCTTTGGAGTCGAGCGTGAAGGGATTCTTGCCCTGATCGATCAAATCGGGGTTGTAACGGTACAGTTGCCAGTATCCGCATTCGACGGCGCGTTTGATTTCTTCCTGCGACTTGCCCATATTGATACCGTGATTGATACAGGGAGCGTACGCAATTATAAGGGACGGTCCGTGATAAGCTTCCGCTTCGGTAAGAGCTTTGACGAGTTGAGCCTGACTTGCTCCCATGCCGACTTGCGCTACGTATACGTAACCGTAACTCATAGCCATCATTCCGAGATCCTTCTTCTTTACGCGCTTTCCTGCCGCAGCAAACTTAGCTACCGCGCCCGTAGGAGACGATTTGCTCGCTTGTCCGCCGGTGTTGCTGTAAACTTCCGTATCGAGAACGAGAACGTTTACGTCTTCGCCGCTGGCAAGTACGTGGTCCAGTCCGCCGTAACCGATATCGTAAGCCCATCCGTCGCCGCCGAAAATCCACATGGATTTCTTAACGAGGCAGTCTTTTTCGCCGAGTATTTCTTTGCAGGTAGGTCCGCAAGCGGGGCAGTCCTGATGTTTTTCAAGCGCCGCTACAAGCTCTGCCGAAGCCTTTTTGCTTGCTTCCGCTTCGTCTTTGTTGTTGATCCATGCGTCGATTTTGGCAACGTCTTCGGGATAATCCGTCCACAGCTCTTTAAGCGCGGTGAGTTTTTCCGTCAAACGCGTTCTGCGTTGTTTGTACGCAAGGTTCATACCGTAACCGAATTCCGCATTGTCTTCGAACAAGCTGTTTGCCCAAGCGGGACCGTGTCCGTTTTTGTCGGTGGTGTAGGGGCAGGTGGGAGCGGAGCCGCCGTAAATGGAGGAGCAGCCCGTAGCGTTGGCTACTATCATTCTGTCTCCGAACAACTGCGTTACCAGTTTAACGTAAGGCGTTTCGCCGCAACCTGCGCAAGCTCCCGAAAATTCGAATAAGGGTTGTTTGAACTGACTTCCCTTTACGGTTGCTACGTTCAGTTTGCTTTCCACCTGATTAACATTCGTAGAGAACGTATGGTTAGCTTTTTCTTTGTGGATTTGTTCTTCGGCGGGTTTCATCGCAAGAGCCTTAAAGGGGCAAGCGCCTACGCACACTCCGCAACCGGTACAGTCGAGAGGACTTACCTGAATACGGAATTTCGCGCCTTTGATTCCTGTCGCGGGCAGTGTTACGAATCCTTCGGGTACGGGTTCGTTTTCGTCTACGAGTACGGGACGGATTGCCGCGTGAGGACAAGCCATAGAGCACATATTGCATTGCTTGCACGCTTCGGGCATCCATTCGGGTACGTTTACGGCGATACCGCGCTTTTCGTATTGCGTCGTGCCTGTGGGAACAACGCCTGCTGCGTCGAAAGCGGATACGGGCAAGGAATTACCCTTTTGTTCTACGATGGGACGTACGAATTGTTCGTAGTATTCCGACACGCTTGCTTCGGGCAAAGCGGCGCCTTCTTTGGTCGTTTTCCAGCTTGCGGGAACCTTTACCTGATGCAATCCCGCAACGGCCCCGTCGATAGCCGCCCAGTTAGCTTCTACTACTTTCTGTCCTTTTTTGCCGTAGGATTTAACAACAGCCTGCTTCATATATTCTTCCGCCTGCGCGTAAGGGATAATGTCCGCAAGTTTGAAGAATGCCGCCTGCATTACCATATTGGTGGATTTTGCGGAGCCCGCTTTCATAGCGATATGGAGACCGTCGATGGTGTAGAACTTAAGCTTTTTCTTGGCGATTTGATTTTTCATAAACGCGGGAAGTTCCCGTTCCAATTCCTCGTCGCTCCAAGCGCAGTTGAGCAGGAACGTTCCGCCCTCTTTCGCGTCCGCCAAAACGTCGTAACGCGTTACGTAGCTGGGGTTGTGGCAAGCGATGAATTCCGCCTGATCTATGAGATAACTGGATTTAATGGGATTCTTACCGAAACGAAGGTGAGACACGGTAAGTCCGCCCGACTTTTTGCTGTCGTATTCGAAGTAACCCTGCGCGTACAAATCGGTATGGTCGCCGATAATCTTGATACTGTTTTTGTTCGCGCCTACCGTACCGTCGCTTCCCAAACCGTAAAATTTGCAACGCGTCGTGCCTTGCGGAGCAACGTCGATCATTTCGGTGACGGGCAGAGAAGTGGACGTCACGTCGTCGTTAATACCGATAGTAAAGTGATTGCGCATTTCTCCGTCGAGATTGCGGGAAATCGAGAGTATCATAGAGGGAGTAAATTCCTTGCTGCCGAGTCCGTATCTTCCGCCTACTACCTGCGCTTTTCTGCCGAGCTCCGCGAGAGCCGCTACGACGTCGAGGTAGAGAGGTTCTCCGAGAGAGCCCGGTTCCTTCGTTCTGTCAAGTACGGCAATCTTTTTGACCGTTTTGGGAAGAGCCGCTACGAAATGACTTGCCGAGAACGGACGGTACAGACGAACTTTGAGTACGCCGACCTTTTCGCCTTGCGCTACGAGATAATCTACTGTTTCTTCGACAGCTTCGGCGCCGCTGCCCATAATTACTATTACTTTGTCCGCATTTTTAGAGCCTACGTAGTCGAACAGTTTGTAGTGTCTGCCGGTTATTTCGCCGACCTTTTCCATATATTTTTCTACGATAGCGGGCGTAGCGAGATAGTATTTGTTAGCCGCTTCTCTGTTTTGGAAATAGATATCGGGGTTTTGAGCGGTGCCTTGCTGTTGCGGATGCTCGGGATTCAACGCTCTTGCGCGGAAATCTTCGACGTACTTCATATCGAGAAGTTTCGCCATATCCGCGTAATCGATTTCGTCTATTTTGCTTACTTCGTGGCTCGTTCTGAAACCGTCGAAGAAGTGCAGGAAAGGAACCTTCGCTTCGAGCGTAGATAAATGCGCGACGAGCGCCATATCCATAGCTTCCTGTACGGAGTTGCTTGCAAGCATTGCAAAACCGGTTTGACGGCAAGCCATAACGTCGGAGTGATCTCCGAAAATGTTAAGCGCGTGCGCCGCCAGAGCTCTTGCGGAAACGTGGAATACGCAAGGAAGCAATTCGCCGGAAATTTTATACATATTCGGGATCATAAGCAACAGACCCTGACTTGCCGTAAACGTGCTCGTCAAAGCGCCCGCCGCCAAACTTCCGTGTACGGCGCCTGCGGCGCCTGCTTCCGATTGCATTTCTGCGATTCTGACTGTTTGCCCGAAAAGATTTTTTCTACCGCCGGCAGACCACTCGTCTGCAACTTCCGCCATAGGCGACGAAGGAGTGATAGGGTAGATAGCCGCAACGTCGCTAAACGCGTACGCTACGTGCGAAGCGGCGGTATTACCGTCGATTGTTCTTTTTGCCATTACTTTTTTCCTCCAAAAAATAATTTATAGTATAAATTCTGCGTTGGACGAACAAACGCCCATACGCATATAATTATAACGTTTTCCGTAAACATAGTCAAGTGTGTGCGAAATAAATTAAATATAATATATTCTTAATAGGTGACTGCAATAAAAAAACGACGGACAATCGCTCTCCGTCGTTTGATGCGCATCAGCGGTTTTTCGCCGCGCAAAGCGCGTTCATTCTCTGTTGAAAATCGGCAAGCTTTTCTTCTTTTTGCGGACGGAAAAATTCGCTCGCTTTTATAAGTATAGGTTTGCTCGGCATTGTTAATTTTCTGTAAATTGTTATTATGTCGAATTCTTCTTCCAAGTGTCTGTACATATATTTATCCTCCTGATTTTCATAGCGATACCGTCGCGTTAAATTTTGTTGCGAATAAGTTTCGTTTAGGTTACAAACTCTTATTCAAACGGAAATCGAATTTTATTTTCCTGCGTAAGCGATACTTGTGCGCGCCGGTTTTCTTCCGATAACCGTATCTGCTTTTACAGCCGCATTGTTTGGTACAGTCGTTTTTAAATAACGTTAAACTGTATTTAATGCTATCGTTGCGGCAATCGTTCCCGAAGCTTTTTATGTTTACATTATACTCTATCAAATATGACGACTATATGTCAGTTTTTATAAATTTTTTAGAATTTTTTCTGCAAATACTTGACAATATATTGTCAGTTTTTTACAATGAGTTTGTAAAATGCCGACAAAACGGAGTTGTTTCAACCGCAAGTTCGGTAACGCAAGCGATAGCGTTAAAATCATTGATTTAAGCGTCTTCGAGCTTAAATGTAAACCGATTGCGTCGTAAATCAAGTTATGACTAAAAGGAGATAATTATGCAAATTCCCGTACTTGTAGGAATACTTTCTACGTTGCTGTCTGCCGACAATCTTGTTCGCGCGGACGATTTGGCGAATAAATTCGAAATAAGCAAGCGTTCCGTATATCGTTATATGGATATGCTTTCGGCGGGCGGCGTTCCCATCGAATCGTGTCTGGGACGCGGCGGCGGTTGGAGAATAGTGGAAAATTACAAGCTCAAAGCCACTTACTTTACTGAGGACGAGTACAACCGTCTTGTTTTTTCGATGCAGAGTTCTTCTTTGCAGGACGACGTGACGAAGCAAATTACGCAGAAGTTGCAGGGTCTTAAACGCTCTCATGCAAATGCCACCGTACTTAAATCGGAGCAGTTCATTGTAGATTCCGACGACTTTTCCGTCGGCGACAGAGTAAGCGTGTTATCCGAATGTATCGCGCAGAAAAAACTGTGCGAAATAGAGTACCATGCAAAGGACGGAAGCGATTCCGTTCGCAGCGTAGAGCCGTACTGTCTTATACTCAAAAACGGTATGTGGTACGTATACTGTTTCTGCCGTTTGCGTAAAGGGTTTAGATATTTCAAAGTGTCGCGTATCGTGGATTTGAAGGTTACCGACCGCTTTGTAGGCAGAAGCTTTAGGGCGGACAGCAGCGTTATTCAGACGGACGTGCTGAAAGATAAGGAAATGTGCGAAGTGATACTGAGCATAGACAGCGTTGCGTTATCCGCTTGCGAAGAATGGTTGGGCGTCAAAAACGTCGCTAAGATGGGCGACGGATACATTGCTAAGGCAACCCTGCCTTACGACGAAATGCTGATAAACAACGTTCTGTCGCTGGGCGACGGCGCGCGCGTGGAAAAACCGCAGAAGTTGCGTCTTGCAGTGGTGGAGAAGTGCAAACGCATAGCCAAGGTTAATGCTTCAGAATAGGTCGCTCGGGGTGTCGAATTGTTCTCGGTTTCGATTGCTTCGCAATCTGCAA
>JAMPAB010000036.1 GCA_023667435.1 Corallococcus sp.
TCGCTCGGGGTGTCGAATTGTTCTCGGTTTCGATTGCTTCGCAATCTGCAAATGTGGCGTTACGCTACGCTTCACTCCCAACGGGACACAATTCGACACCCCTCGCTCGTGTTAGAAATAAGGTTGAACTTTAATAGACTGTGTCGCATCGGGTATTCGACCGAAAACGGCTTCACTTCGCCTAACGGCTCGTTGCAGATACAGCCGAGCGAAGCGAACGCCGACAATAACCGAGTTCCCAACAAGACGAAGGTTATTGTCCTTTTCTTGTCGAACCCCAGTCTGCGAGCGCAGCTCTTGACCGCTTAGGCTACGCAATCCACACTGTGGATATGCGTTTAACGCGTCGCGCCCTCGCTCCGCTTGTTAAGCGGTGGACGTTAACGGACTAGTCGGTTGAGATAAAGAGCGGCTCGTTGCAGATACAGCCGCGCGAAGCGAACGCCGACAATAACCGAGTTCGTCCAAACACGAAGGTTATTGTCCTTTTCCTCTCGAACCCCAGTCTGCGAGCAAAGCACAGCGCCCCATTGACTTATTCGGATCGCGTTACGATATATAATTTTTTACAAGAAGATAAATACTATGCAAAAGACGCAATTACCGTTAGCTTTCTGCTATCCTAAGGAATATTTCAATATACAGGACACGCTCGAATGCGGACAGATTTTCCGTTACAAGCGGTTGTCCGACAGCGCGTACGGCGTGTACTCGACGGATAAATACGCCGAGTTGCGTTATAACGGCGACGTAGTGGAAACGTATACCTTCGACGGAGATTATTTCTACCGCTTCTTCGATCTGGATACCGATTACGGCGCAAAAGCGGCTAGGATTTCCTCCATATCGCCGTTGATGGCGCAAGCTGTCGGTTTTGGAAAAGGTATACGTATTCTCAATCAGGATTTGACGGAGATGATTTTCAGTTTTATCATTTCCGCAAACAACAATATCAAGCGTATACAGCTTATTATCGAACGCATATGCAACGCGCTGGGCGACGAAACTCCTTACGGCAAAGCGTTTCCGTCGCTGCAAGCGATGGCGCAGGCGGACATCAAAGTGTTTACCGCTTCGGGAGCGGGATACCGCGACAAATACCTTCACAGCACGGCAAACAAACTGCTTACTTACGATTTGTCCTCTCTTGACGGTATGTCAAGCGCCGACGCCCGTAAAGAATTGCTTGCTTTTATGGGCATAGGTCCGAAAGTCGCCGATTGCATACTGTTGTTCGGTTTAAAACGCGGCGACGTTTTTCCTGTCGATACATGGCTCAAAAAAGTGTATCACAGCTATTTCGAGCAAGGGCATAAGGATAGCGAAATAAGCGGATTTTTCTGCAATCTGTTCGGCGATGACGCAGGACTGTGCCAACAATATTTGTTTTATTTTCAACGAAAGTATAGACAAAGCGACGCAAATAATGTAAAATAATTTATTGACGGATGGAGGTAACGAATATGCTTCGTAACAAAAATATTGCTTTTTTCATCGACGTTGACAACGTAGGTTTAACAAGCGAAAATTACGACAATATTTTAGCTCAGCTTGAAAGCATGGGTAATATTTTGACGGGTAAGATCTACGGCGCAAAGGAAAGAAAGCACAAGGGTATTTTCCAAAGCGCGGAAGTCAAAGGATACAAAGTGGAACGCCCTATGCGCATCAAAAGACGCGGTCGCAAGGATTTCGACAGCCGTATATTCGTCGACGTCGTCGACACCGTTTGCAAAGCGCCGTCGATAGACGCCGTCTGCATCGTAACCGCCTCGTGCGATTTGGTTTATCTGTACAGTTATCTGCACGGCAAAGGCATCAAAATAGTCGGTTCCGAAGAAGGCGAAGAAGCGAGCGCCGCAATGGTGGACGAATTCGTCGATTTGGGCAGAGTGTACGAAATCAAACTAAAACCGACGGCGAAAGTGAAAAAGGCGGTCGTGGCGAAAACGCCGATTAAGCCCGCAGTAAAGACGTCGGTTAAACCGAAAGCGGAAGAAAACGACGATAAAACCGACGAGCTGCTTCGCGAAATCGAACGTTTGAGAAGTCTTGCCGACGCGCGGCAGGCGGAGAAAGAAGCGCAGTCCAACGCGTACGCCGAAGCGAAACGTAAAGCGGAAGAGGACGCTCGCGCAAGAGAGGAAGAACATAACCGCGCTAAGGAAAAAGCCATTGCCGAAGCAAGGGCGAAAGCGTACGAGGAAGCTCGAATCGAAGCGGAAAAGGAAACTCTTGCAAAAATAAAAGCGGAAGAAGAAAAACGCGCCAAAGTCAAAGCGGAAGAAGAAGCGAAGGCTCGCGCGAAAGCGGAGGAAGAAGCCAAAGCAAAAGCAAAAGCGGAAGCGGAAGCTAAGGCGAAGGAAGAGGAACGCGCAAAGACGCAAAAGGCGATAGAGGAAGCGAAAGCGAAAGCATACGAGGAAGCTAAGGCAAGAGCATACGAAGAAGCTCGGCAGGAAGCGATGAAGGAAGCGGAAGCAAGACGCAAGGCGGAAGCGGAAGCTATTGCAAAAGCGGAAGAAGAAGCCAAAGCTAAGGAAAAAGCTTTACGCGAAGCGGAAGCGCGCGCCGAAGCGCTCAACAAAAAACTCGAAGAACTCGAATCGAAAAGAAAAGAGGAAGTCCGCGCTAAAAATATCGAAAACGCCGACGAACTCAAACGGGAAATCGAACAGCTACGTCGTTTAGCTTCCGAAACAAATCAAATTGTCAAGGAAATGAAGGAGGAGCCGAAGGAACAGCCCGTTATTCTCCGTTACGAGGTTGCCGAAAAGAAAGCCGTTGCAGACAAGCCGACGGAAAAGACGGAAGCGGAACCCGCCGTTACTACCGCGCAGGAACCGTCAAAGGACGACAATACCGAACAGCTTATGCGCGAAATCGAACACTGGAAGAGTCTTGCGGAGTCGCAGCCTAAGGAAACGCCCGCTCCCGAAGACACTCAAAGTTCCGTTCGCACTTACTACGTTCCTCAAAGCGACAGTACGCTCATACGTAAAATAGAGGAAATTCACAATAACACCGAAGCGGACGAGTCCGATGAGCTTCTCGACGAAATCCGTAAGCTTTTGGAAGGTCTCGATTAATTGTTGCAATCTCGGAAGTACGTTTTATACGTACTTCTTTTATACGAAAAAAGAGTTTGTTTTATATAAAATGCGTCTCAAACGTCGTTCTGTTTATGTTCGACTTTTGGGACGCGTTTCGTTTCCGACGCACGGAGAATACTTCTTTAAGTTTATTAAGACGGTTTTTTACGCAAATAATTGACATGCCGCCGCGTGTTATGATATATTTATTGCGCTGGGGGTGTCGGGGTTTTCCCGACTGAGAGAGTCCCTTTGAACTTGTCAAGTTTGTACTTGCGTAAGGAATGCGTGAAAATAAGATAATATTTTCGTATTCTTTTTGCAAGTTTCTTGTATGTAACGTACAAGGAACTTTTTCTTTGACGTCTCGGCAAAAATCGCAAAAAGGAGAAAAATTATGCTGGAAAATTTAAAAGAAATCGACAGGTCGCAGTTGAAGCTTGTTTATAACGTCTTGTCGGAACTTGCGCTGTTCGTTACGATCGCGCTTGCCGTCGCGTTGGTAATATACGCGGTAGTTATCCGTAATCGCGACGAAGAATACCTTGCCAAATCCCGTAAACTGATGTTGGGTATCGTAATCGGATACGCGGTTTCGGTTATCGCTACGATAGGTACGCTTATGTTGCTCCGCGAAATTATGGGCGGATTGGATATGCGGTTTTGGCTCATGTTCGGTTTGATCGCGCTTGTCTGTGTCGGATTGGTCGTAACTCTCGTTTTAATGAAACGCCGTATGTCCGTCTGCAAATGGGTAGCGCTCGGTTTCGTTATAGCTGCCGCAGTCTACGTAGTCGTGTTGCTGTGCGTCGTTCCGCCCGTCGTAGAGGACGAAGGAAACGTCGAACAGTACAAACCTCTGAGTTGGAGTATGTACTTGTTCTCCGCAATTCTCGTTGCGGCAATCGTAACGCTTTCTCTTGTGGGAAGCAAACCTGCCGATTACGATACGCGCGCGGTAACTTACGGCGCGGTATGCGTATCTCTGTCTTTTGCATTGTCGTATATCAAATTCTTTTCGTTGCCGCAAGGCGGTTCGGTGACCTTTGCAAGCATGCTGCCCTTGTGTCTGTATTCGTATATGTTCGGCACGCGCAGGGGATTGATTGCGGGCGTGGTGTACGGACTGCTGCAGTTTATCCAGTCGCCGCAATTCTATCAACCTATGCAGGTAATGTTGGATTACCCCATAGCGTTCGGCGCATTGGGACTTGCAGGTATTGCGCGCAACTTCAAGTTCCTTAAAGGCAATATATTCGCCGAATTTACTGTCGGCGCGAGCATAGCTATAATTTTAAGATATTTTTCGCACGTTATAAGCGGTTACTTCGTATTCGGCAGTTACGCTATGGAAGGTTATACCGCTATATCTTGGGCATTCGTTTATAACCTGTTTACCGTTGCCGATTTGGCAATCGTTCTTGCCGTAGGATTGCTTGCGCTTTCCGCAAGAACCGTTCGCAGGATGATTCGGAACGTTCAAACTGCCGAAGCGCCTCAAGCTGCCGCAGAGTAATTCGCGCAGCGCTGATTTAAGCGGTTTCGACAACGTTTAACGCCGACAAAACCTTACAAATTCGATTGCCGTATTATTAACGGGTTAGATAACAAAAACCGTACGAAATTTCCGTACGGTTTTTGCATACGGGCAAGCAACCGTCAAAGGCGCAGACGCGTTTTGTTTTGCGCCGCCGAATTTTTGTCGGAGCCGCCTCTATGTTTTTACCGATTTTTTTAACAGCCTCGAAAATATTAACACAATACTGTTATTTTTAGTCGATTTTTGATATCTTTCAGTTAAATTGTAAAAAAATCAACAAAATTTAAAGTTTTTTTCAAAACCATCTATACAAATGCAAATAAATATGTTATACTAAGTTGAAAAAAATTCAAGTACGGCAAATGCGTACGAGAGGAAGGTTCGAAATGGAGAAAATCGCTCTTATTGATTTAGGCTCTAATACTGCTCGTTTGGTAATTTACGACGTTTTGGACGGCGGTTATTTCGTCGTGTCCGAAGAACGCCGCGAAGCGGTTCGTCTCGGCGAAACGGAGGCGGACGGCAGCTTGAAGCAGACGCGCATTATGCAGGCGATAGATACTCTCAAATCGTTTAAGGAAATGTGCGCCATAAAGAAAGTAGACAAAATTCTGGCAATAGCTACGGCGGCGGTAAGACGGGCAAGTAATCAAAAAATGTTTCTGTCCGACGTTTACAATGCGACGGGAATAAGAGTGACGGTTGTCTCCGAAGAGGAAGAGGCCAACTACGTTTATCAGGGCGTTATCAATACTATGGAAGTTCCTCGCGGCATTATTATGGAAATAGGAGGAGGCTCCACCAAATTTGTATATTATAACCGCAGATCGATTCTCCATACGCACATATTCGAGTTCGGCGCGGTAACGCTTACCGACAGGTTTATGACCGCAGACAAGACTCCCGAGCAATGCTCCGACGACATTGTAGAGTATGTCAAGTCTCAGTTGGAGCAGGTTGAGTGGTTTAAAGAAATCGATCCCGACACGCAGCTTATCGGCGTAGGCGGCAGCTGTCGTAATCTTGCGCGTATTATACGCAAAGTAAAAAAATATCCTTTGGATATGGTACACAATTTCAATATGAACGTAGAGGACTTCAATTATATTTACAATATGATTCGTCCGTTGGATCTTGACAAAAAGCGCCGTATCAAAGGTTTAAGTTCCGCGCGCGCGGACGTTTTTCCCGCAGCGCTTGCCGTCATCAAAGCGTTTGTGGATTACGTCGGCTTCTCCAGAATCGTCGCCAGCGGTTCGGGATTGCGCGAGGGCGTAATGTACAACTACGTTGTTCCGCAAACTTTGGAAAAACCCATTTCCGACGTTTTGGGATACAGTCTCAACAGTTTTTGTTACCATATGGGCGTCAACGTAACGCACGCTGCGCAAACGTTCAATTTGTGCGTTCAGCTGTTTAAGCAGTTAAGGGTTCTCCACAAGTTCCCGCGCGCTTACGTTAAGGTGCTTCGCGTATGCGCAATGATGCACGACGTCGGCAAGACGTTCAAGTTTTACAACAATGCCAAGCATACCTCGTATATGATTCTCAACAGCAATCTGTACGGCATTTCGCATAGAGATATAGTGCTTGCCGCTTTCGTAACCGACGTGTACAACAAGGAGGAGGTCAACTACACCGAATGGTCTAAGTTTAACGCAATTCTGTCTTCCGAAGACGTAGAGGCGGTCAAGAAACTTTCCGTAATTTTACGTCTTGCAATAGCGTTGGATTTCAGTATGCGCGGCGCCGTTACGGAGGTAAGTTGCGACGTGTTGGGCGACAGCGTGATTTTAAAGACGGAACTTCAAAGCAACGCCAATTTGGAAATAAAAGCCGCTAACGGCGTAGCGATAGATTTCAAAAAAGTTTTCCGCAAAAATCTCGAAATTCTTTAATTCTTCTATGATAATTTAACGAATAATTTTGCGACCGTCGGGTTTAACCCGACGGTCGTTTAAATACCGTATTTTTTAACAAAGTTTATCTGCGCTCGCGCAAACAGATAAGATTTTTTTTTGTGGGAGGGACGATGCGGCAGAGGACGCGTGTCGTCGCCGCAAACAAATACGTTGACAACCGCTTCAAACGATTGATTCGCTCCGTACTCTGCGCAATTGCCGTTTTAAAACCGACGCGGGCAAATATTCTGCGCTGCGACGTACCGTTCGGTTTGTTTGCAATCCTGCATATTGCGTCAATATGCGCAGTTTTTTCTTTATTTTTCAGTGTGGAAGCGTGTTACAATTTTAATCAAATCGATGAGGTAATTTTCCTATGGCTCGTAAAATTGTAATAACAAGCGGAAAAGGCGGCGCGGGTAAAACTACCGTTTGCGCCAATTTGGGAATCGCGCTTGCAAGACTTTGTCAAAGAGTGCTGCTTATGGACTTGGATATAGGTTTGAACAATCTCGACGTGGTAATGCAGGTGGAGGACAAGGTCGTGTTCGACTTCATAGACGTAGTGGAAAACCGCTGTCGTCCGTCTCAGGCTCTTATACAGGATGAGAGCGAACCGACGCTCTACGTTATGCCCAGCTGCAAACTGTCAAAACGTCAGGTAACTGCGGATGCCGTAAAAAAGGTAATAGCGCGTCTGTCCGAGAGCTTTGACTATATTCTGATAGATTGCCCCGCAGGCTTAGACGTAGGGTTCCGCCGCGCGATAAGCTGCGCCGACGAAGCGATAGTTGTAGTTACTCCGCATTTATCCGGCGTGCGCGACGCAGACAAGACGATTGCGGAATTGCAGCGTCAAGCCGTTTCCGTAAGCGTAGTGGTCAACCGCGTGCGCGGCGATTTGGTGGCAAGCGGCGAAATGCTTTCCGCATTCGAAGTGTTCAGTTTACTGGGTCATACCGCGCTGGGCGTAATTCCCGAAAACGACGAGGTTAATTGCAATATTAAGCTTCATGCTTCGCGTAAAGCTTTCGATTTGCTTGCCAAAAATCTCAAAACGGGAGAGTTCGATATGTACGACTGCGTATCTGCGTATAAGGGACTTTTCGGAAAATTAAAGAGAAAGTTCAAACGGAACGTTTAATGGCAGATCGTACGGCGACGCGAACGCGTTAAGTATCAAAAAAATGCAACGGAGCGTAAGTATGAAAAAGAAGAGCGACAGTTACTCGCGCGCGCAAGCTATGATATTGTGCGATAAATACAATTTAGGCAAAACCGAATTTTTCAAGGAATTGTCATCTCTTGCCGCAAAGTACGTAGAGTACGATGCAATGACGGTGGAAACCTACGAAGACAACGGACTTAATATTGTCGTCACGATAACCGCAAAAAAAGTCAAACCCGCTCTCCGCGCTTAGGCGCAGATCGCTTTAGCTTGCTTTGTTCGGCGGAGTTGTATTTATTCGCGGCGTAAAAATGCGGCGCGAACGCCTAACAGTTTGGAATAAAAGGACTGCGGCAAGCATAGTGTATTGTGTAATAACGGAGGTGTCATTTATGGATTATGAAGGTATCGGCAGCGTAATATGCGACGCTGAAGAAAGCGACTGGTTGGACGTTTCCTATTCGGAACGCAAGTACGCGAACGAACCCGAAAAGAAAAGAAGAAACGTCAAGCTGAAAATAACGAAAAAAGTCGGCGTTCTTGCCGTAGCGGCGCTGTGCGTAGCGGCTTTGTGCGCAATGCTGTTTATCGACGGCAATTTCAGTCGCGACGTGTTCGATGCGGCAAAGACGGCGTATTCTGCGGCAATCTTCGAGCAACCTCAACCTTACGAAGTTTCAGTCAATATCGCGATTCCCTGCAACGTCAATTTGGTGGAAGTTTCCGAAGACGGCGTTGCCACGTTCAACGGAGGCAGGGCGATTATGTCGTTTACGGCAGGTAAAGTGACTGAAGCGACGGAGGATTCGGTAACCGTAACGATGGATGACGATACGAGCATAGTATACCGTAATCTTACCGAAATTTACGTTGCGGCGGGCGACGACGTCGGCGCTAATGCTCTGCTCGGAAAGTACGACGGAAGCTTTACTACCGTAATATGCGCAAACGGCGAAACAGTCAAGCAAGTCGTCGGCAGCGAGCAGCAGCTTAAATGGACGGTGTAAAACTAAAAGTACAAGCTGATTTTTGGATTTTTCTTGCGGCGGCGGTACTGTTTCGGCAAGGGTACTTTGCCTGTATGTACGTAATAGCGGTGTTGTTGCACGAAACGGCGCATTACGTTGTCGCAAGCAGACTGTTTTATCACTGCAAGGAAATCCGACTCGGAATATTCGGCGCTACGTTGTACGGAGACTTTCAGGACGTAACGCGGAAAGACAGAATAAAGATTGCGCTTGCGGGTCCGCTGTGCAATCTTGTTTTGTGTTTGGCGTGTCTTGCGGTCTGGTGGCTTTATCCCGACAGCTACTACTATACGGAGAATTTCTTTGTCGCCAACGTCAGTATGGCTTGCGTAAATCTGCTGCCTTGCTATCCATTGGACGGAGGACGTATACTTACGGGCATACTCGAAGGCAAGCTGGGTAAAAAATCCGTAAGCGTAGCCAAAGGCGCAACTGCGGCGCTGTCCGCGTGTCTGTTTGCTGTATTTGCGGTATCTTTGTTTACAAAAGACAATTTATTCAACGTAGGTTTATTTGCAATATGCTTGTTTTTGGGAACGTTTGCAAACGTAGACGAGTGCTACGTCAAGACGGCGTTCGCCGTAAACAAATCGGAATTTCTCAGAAAGGGTATGGAAAAGAAAACGTTGGTATTCGACCAAAACAACAAACTGTCCGAAGTTGCAAGCGCATGCAGGGCAATTTTCTGTACTGTCTCGAAGTGGTAGACGACGATATGGAGGTGGTAGGACGCTATTCAGTGTCGCAGTTGGAAAAGTTGGTTATCGAAACGCCTCTGGATACGGAGCTCAAATCGTTGCGAAAGTATTAGGAAAGCGTTACCGCAGTTTTTACGGGATTAAAACGCTTATTCAGTAAGCTGTACAATGCAAGACCCAGCATAACGGTAGACCAACTCAAAGTGTACCAAGGAAAAAACGATACCGTAGAGATTATCAACATAAACAGACTGCTTGCAAAGTACCATCCGAAACGGCGTTTGTTAAACGCGTATTCGGCAACGAAAGAATTTTTCGTTTTGCGTTTGGAGACGAACGTCGGCAGTTTGCCGCATTGATCGAACAGCTCGTATGCATTGGCGGCGTCTACGAACGTTGTCGCTACGTGTCCGTCGGATAATTTTTGCAGCGCCGTATCCGCTTTAGGCGCAAAGATGTACAATTTGTCCGCATTTTGCCGTTTCGCGTTAAGTATTGCGTGACGTAAACGGTCTTTACTCAGATTGTCCGCTTCGAAGCAAATCGCCGCGAAACATTTTTCGCCGTCCTTTTCCGCTACAAGATTGTCGTAATCGTATTTTTCGACGGTAAATCCGTAAAAACGCATCATGTCCGAAAACAGCTCGGCATTGTCGGCGTTAAAGCGCAAAAACTCCGCAAAACTTTCCGCAGCTTTTTTATCACGCAATTTTGCGTTTTTTATTTTCTCCCGTTTCGACGCCGCTCTCCACAGTATGTACGAGGAGGACAACGCCGTAATTGCCGCAAGCGCTAACGCCCACAAGACGTTTTTTATAGAGAAATACACCCACAGGAAAGCCAGCGCGAATATCATCAGCGTACACAGTAAATTGTTCAGTATTTTTGCCATAAACATATTGTTGACAAATTTTAGTCGTTTTAATTGTAAAGTTTCAAAAAATATAGTAAAATACTTTTATGAAATTAGGTATCTTCGGAGGCACGTTCAATCCGCCTCACTTAACTCATGCGGATATCGCCGAAGCCGCGATAGAGCAACTCGGTTTGGACAAACTGCTGGCAGTGCCTTGCGGTTTTCCTCCGCACAAGTTATGCGAGGTGGACAAAGACACGCGTCTTATGCTTACGAAGCTCGCCTTTAAAGGTATCTGTCAGGTGTGGGATTACGAAATACGCAAGAACGGCGCAAGCTACACGTACGAAACCCTGCTCGAAGCGAAGCGTTTGTATAAGGACGCGGAGCTTTACCTAATAATAGGCGGCGACAGTCTTAAAAGCTTCGGCAAGTGGTATAAGCCCGACGAAATAGCGAAACTGTGCGTTTTGGCAGTCGCCGACAGAAATCGCAAAACTTCCGATGCTTCGCTGTCGCGCGTAGAACGCCGTTACGGCGCGAAGGTCGTCCGTCTGAACCTTAATCCCGTCGACGTCAGTTCTACCGAGATACGTCTGCGTTATACGTTCGGAATGGATAATTCTCAGTACGTTTCAGAGGCCGTCAACAGGTTCGTTCTCGATAACGGATTATACCGTAAATACGGCGATACCGTAAATAAACTGCGCGAATATCTTACAGAACAGCGTTTTTTACATACTTTTTACGTGGTAAAACGCGGTTTGCAACTTGCTCGCGAAGAAGAAAAAGACAAAGTTTTTTTAGCTTGTTTGCTTCACGATTGCGCAAAATACGTTTCGCCTTCCGATTATGAGAAGTACGGATTCGTAAAACCTCCCGATATGCCTTTGCCGGTAGTACATTCTTTTTTGGGGGCGTCGGTGGCAAAACGTGACTTCGGCGTAAACGATGAGGAAATTTTAAACGCCGTTGCCTACCACACGACGGGCAGACCGAATATGACCCGTTTGGAAAAAATAGTATACGTTGCCGACAAAACGGAAGAGACCCGTCCTTATCCTCTTTCGCATTTGCTTAAAGGATCGCTTGATAATATGTTTGTAAAGTGTCTTGCGGAGGCTAACGAGTATACGTCTGAGGTTCACGGCGACGGAATTTTTCCTCTTACGGAGCAGACGCTGGAATATTATATAAACGGCTATAAAAGAACCGAAAGCAACAAAACTTAGCGGCGGAGCGTCTCTTTGCGTATCGGCAGGTAACCGACGTCTTGCTTGAAACATAAAATAACAATAATTCAACAAAATACTAACGGAGAAAATTATGACGAAAAACATTGCTGACGAAACTGTAAAAAGCATTTGCAAATTTCTTGCGGAAAAATCCGCGTTTGATATCAAAATCGTAGAGATTAAAGGAATGAGCGACCTTGCCGATCATTTCGTAATTTGTTCGGGGCGTTCCGCGCCGCAGGTTAAAGCGATTTACGACAATCTGGAAGAAAAGATGGAAAGCATAGGCAAGTTCGCCGCGCACAAGGAAGGTATGCAGGAGGGAAGATGGATAGCTTTGGATTACGGCGACGTTATAGTGCATATTTTCCACAAGGATACGCGCGAGGTTTACGCTCTCGATACGCTGTGGAATAACGGCAACAACGTCACGGTTTACGAAGACGAATAAATTTATTCGCAGCGGCGTTGCATTGACGGAATTTACTGAGGAAAAATTAAATAACGAGGTGATATTATGAATTACAAAACGAAAGGAACCTGCTCGCGGGAGATAAATTTCGACGTTGTGGACGGCAAAGTACGTAACGTCAGATATTCAGGCGGCTGCAACGGCAATACGCAGGGCGTTGCCGCGTTAGTTGAGGGAATGGACGTGCAGGAAGCTATAAGCCGTCTTAAAGGCATCAAGTGCGGACCTAAAACGACTTCATGCCCCGATCAGCTTGCCATAGCGTTGGAAACGTATTTGGCGCAAGCGGAATAAATTTACATATATAAGTTATCTTTAAGGATTGCGTGCTAATATGGATTTGTAAATGTGCAAATTGCATTTTAGCGCGCAATCTTTATTGCTTATTATCTTGTTGCAATTTAACTTCTTTTCCCCTGTTTTGCACTCCTTAATGGCTCGAGTATACGGCAAAAAGTTTGCTCCAAATGCAGTTTGTAGCATTTACAAAAAAAAATATTTGTGCTATAATATCTAGCGGTGTAGTTTGCGGCGAATCGATGTCGCAAGCTTACCGCTTTTTGAGTAATGGAAACGAAATATTTACAATTTAACGCCGAAGATTTGCGTATCGCCGGCGAGATGATAAGAAACGGCGAACTTGTAGCGTTTCCTACCGAAACGGTATACGGTTTGGGCGCGAACGCGCTGGATGCGGAAGCCGTCAAGCGGACGTATGAAGCTAAGGGCAGACCGTCGGACAATCCGTTGATCGCGCACGTATACGACAAGTCTCAGATTTACGAAATAGCTTCATTCGTATCGGAAGACGCCGAAAAAATCATCAACGTTCTTATGCCTGCAAGCATTACGATCGTTTTGCCTAAAAAGAGCATTATCGACGACGTAATAACGGCGGGATTGAATACGGTGGCGATTCGTATGCCGAGCTCTTGTCAGGCGCGAGCCTTTTTGCGGGCGGCGCAAGTACCCGTAACGGCGCCCAGCGCGAATCTGAGCGGACGACCCAGTCCTACTACGTGGCAACGCGTAAGGGAGGATTTGGACGGTAAAATCTCCGCCGTACTTTGCGGCAGTCCGTGCAACGTCGGTATCGAATCGACGGTATTGGATTTGTCCGGCGAGGAACCGTTGATTTTGCGTCCGGGAGCAGTAACTGCCGACGTTCTTTCCGACGTTCTTTCAAAACATGTCGGAGTAGTTACCGACCCTAAGGCAAAAGTCAACTCTCCGGGAGTAAGATACAAACATTACGCCCCTAAAGTGCCTATGGCGTTGGAACTGGACGGCGATACGGACAAGCTCGTCGCTTTTTACGACAGTCTTGTCTTGCAGGGAGTCAATCCCGTGCTTTTGGCGGAGCATCCGGAAAAGTTGGGAAAACGTAACTGCGTATGCATAGGAAGGACGGACGAGGAAGTAGCGCAAAAACTGTTTGAAAATTTGCGCGTTTTGGAAAAGACTTACGATTATATTATAGCGAGTTTTTCTTCCAAAACGACTTTTGCGGAAAGTATACTCAACAGACTGATACGTTCCGCCGCCAACAATATAATCTGAGAGGGTATTATGAAAATTGCTTTGGCAAGCGATCACGGCGGGTTGCAGTTGAAAAATCACATAAAAAATTTTCTCGTCGAAAACGGATACGACGTCGAGGATTTCGGTACGTATACGACCGACAGGTGCGATTATCCCGATTTTGCGAGGAAAGCGGCTTTGTCCGTTGCCGACGGCGAATGCGACAGAGGCGTTATATGCTGTACGACGGGCATAGGCGTGTCTATGGTAGCTAACAAGGTCAAAAACGTCAGGTGCGCGCTGTGCTTAAACGAAGATATGGCGGTTATGACCCGTAAACACAACGACGCCAATGTAATCGCTTTGGGTCAAAAGTACGTAAGCGAATCTCTTGCGCAAGACATCGTAACCGCTTTTTTAACTACCGATTTCGAGGGCGGCAGACACGCCGTACGCGTAAACAAGATAGAAAACTAAGCGCGCAATGCAACGGCGAACGGTTGTATTACAACGTTTGGCGGTTCGGGAAGGAGAATTTTTATGATAGAAGAAGTAGTCAATTCGATATTGGAAGCGGAAGACGTTGCAAAGAAACGTATCGCCGAAGCGGAGCAAAAGGCAAGCGAAATAGTAGCTGCCGCCGAAATCGAAGCGGAGCAGCTTAAAAAGCAAGCCGCAAAAAACAACAAAGCTCTTTTCGCAGAAAAAACCGCCGAAGCGGATAAGTATTCAGAAGAACAGGCAAATAACAGATTAAAGGAATTAAACTCCGCAACCGATAAGGAAATTGCGGTTTACAGAAAGAATATAGACAAGGCTGTAAAGGTAATTATCGAGGCTGAGTAATGGCAATTATCAGGATGAAAAAACTTACTTTGTTGGCTATGCAGTCCGACAAGGAAAGAATATTCGACGCGCTTGCCCGAAGCAGAAACGTCGAGCTTAAACGTAGTGCGGAAATAGACGCTTGTACTACCGTAGACGCGACGTTTGCAAGGGAAAAACTTGCGGAAAAAATCGCCGAAATCGAGGACGGCATAAATTACGTTTCCGCGCGCGCGGCGGAGTTTAACGCCCTGCATAAACGGGACAAAAACATCGCAGAAGTCAAGCTGCCCCAAAACAGCTTTTCCCGTCCGCTTGCGGAAGTGAGCTTCGATTACTTTATCAGTTTCGGAGAAAAAGCCGAATCTATCGACGGAGACTTGCAGCTTCTTGCCGATCTGCGCAAACGTCTAAATGCCGACAATGCGGAAATAGCGCAGCGCAATGCGGAACTTGAGCGCATAAAACCTCTTGCAAAACTTCCGCACGCAACTACTTGGTACAAGGATACCGACAGCGCAATAGTACAGCTTTCCCAAGTAAACGTTTCGGAGCTTGCGCGCGTCAACGAACTTGCTCTACAGTACGAAACCGTCACGGTGGAAAACGTCGACTCGACAGGCAGTTCGGCAGTAGTCGTCGTAGTGGCGCACAAGAGCGAAGCGGACTTCTTCAAGGAAGCGGCGTCTTGCGGACTTGTTAAATGCGGAGTTGTTGCGGACAAGCTTCCTTCTGTTGTTATCGAGGATATCGAAAGGCAGTGCGAAGGGTACAAGGCGGAAATAAAATCGCTCGAAGAACAAATAACGACTATGGCGCCCAAAATATCCGAATGGAAAATTTACGTAGACTATTTGGAGTTGTCCGTTCAAAAATTAAGCGCCGAAGGCGACTTGCAGCAGACAAACGCAACGTTTGTTATGGAAGCGTACTGCCCCGTCGGAGAAGAAGACAAAGTGCGCAATGCGATAGAAAGCGTCACGGGCAATTATCTGCTGAATTTCGACG
>JAMPAB010000037.1 GCA_023667435.1 Corallococcus sp.
TTGTTTAAAGGACCGTCAAAAACAATTTCCGAAGCAAGATTCAACAATGCGTCGCCTGCAAGAACCGCCGTTGCCTCGCCGTACTGCATGTGGCAGGAACGTTTTCCGCGACGTATATCGTCGTTATCCATGCAAGGCAAATCGTCGTGAATCAGCGAATAGGTGTGTATGAACTCTAACGCCGCAGCCATAATCTTCGCGCCGTCGCTTACCCGTCCGCCAACCGCTTTTGCCGTAGCCAACAGCAACATAGGGCGAACGCGTTTTCCGCCGCCGAACAGACTGTATTCCATAGCCTGCGAAACCTTGTCGAGAGTTTTCGGAAAATAATTACGCAGAATTTCTTCTACCGTATCGATACTTATGCTAGTTTTCATCTGTCAATTTCCTCGCTTTTTCCTGAAGTATTACAAGTTTGCCCTTAAAATCGTTGAGTGTTTTCATACATTCGTCGGCGAGAATCACGCTCTGCTCAAAGATTTCAAGAGACTTTTCAAGCGTCTCCCCCTGTTCGATTCGAGCAGTCAATTCGTCTAATTTTGCCAGTTTCTGTTCTAAGTTCATTGTTGCTCCTTATCTTTGACCAATGCGCGAACAGTTCCGTCGCGCAAAGTCAGCGTAATTAAAGAATCGGTTTGTACGTCGCTTACGGATTTTATGACGCCGTTATCGTTACTCGCATAACAATACCCGCGTTTTAAAACGTTTAGCGGATTGATAGACTCCATCCTTGCAAGATTTTTTTCCAATTTAACTTGCGCCTTTTCCGTTCCTCGCTCGGCAGCAAGCATACATGCGGAAATATTTGCGCAAATGCAAGCTCGGACATTATCGAGCGTTCGCTCGGCAATCAGACCGATACGATTGGAATCATATGCAATCCTGTCGAAATACAATTTAACCTTACTTTCCATACTGCCGCGTATACTTGAAAGATCGGCAATAATTTTGCGTTTTGCAACTGCCGAATCCAACGTTACGAACTCCGCAGCTTCCGAAGGCGTTACGGCGCGAATATCGGCGGCGAAATCGCATAAAGTATAGTCGACGCCGTGTCCTACTGCAGAAACTATCGGTTTTGCAGAGTTTGCTACCGCGCGCACGACGGTTTCGGAGTTAAAAGCAGACAAATCCTCGCCCGAACCCCCGCCGCGCCCGACGATTACGGCATCTACGTCGGTGTTATCGAAATACTCTATTCCCTTTGCAATTTCCGCATCCGCTCCCTCTCCCTGTACTTTAACGGGAAACAGATATATATACGTAAACGGCTGACGGCGTAAAACCACGCTCGTTATGTCGTGAATTACGGCGCCGTTCTCGCTCGTTACGACTCCGATACTACGGCAGGAGCTTGGAACGTCCTTTTTACGCGCGTCGTCGAACAAGCCTTCGCGTTTAAGCTTTTCTTTCAATTCGACAAACTTTAAATATGCCGCCCCCGTGTTTTGAGTGGAAGTCATTCGCCGTACGAACAACGAAACGCTGCCTGTTTTGACATAGTAATTGATTTGCCCTTCCGCAACGATTACCGCGCCGAAATCGGAGGAGAATGCCGAATCATAACAAAAGCAGTTGATCGAAGCTTGTTCGTCCTTCAATGAAAAATACCAACCGTCGCGGGATTTTTTGAGATTAGTTATTTCTCCGCAAACGGTAACGTTATTCAAAACGCCGTCGATGTCGAATATGCCGCGAATATAATTATTGAGTTGCGATACGGATATTGTCACTGAAGTCCTCTATTGCATTTAACAGGTTAATAAACAGCGCCGCGCGGGTAACAGGACCGACTCCTCCCGGCACGGGAGATACCGCAGCGCACTTGTCGTAAACCGCCGCGTCCACGTCTCCGCAGGTTTTGCCGTTAACAAAACTCAAACCTACGTCGATAACTATGCTGCGTTCGGTGACGTAATCGCAAGTAATCAATCCCGCAACTCCGCACGCAGACACAATAATATCGGCATTTTTGCAGATCGCAGGCAGGTCAAGCGTCTTTGTATGGCAAACCGTTACCGTTGCGTTACGCTCTAACAGCATCAACGCCAAAGGTTTGCCTACGGCGTTGCCTCTGCCCACCACAACGACGTTTTTGCCTGTCAACTCAATTCCGTAATAGTTTAACAACAGTATAACGGCAAGAGGCGTTGCAGGACGGAAACCTTTTTCGCCGTTATACAACTTGCAAACGGATAAGGGATTTAAACAGTCAACGTCTTTACCCGTGTCTACGCACTCAACCGCCGACTTATACTGTTTATCTAATGGCTGTTGCAACATTACACCGCAAACGTCGCTGCGGACGCAAACGTCCGTAACAAGTTTACGCAACGCGTCCGCCGTAATGCCGCTACCGACAACTATATTTTCACAAACGAAACCGTAATTTGCCGCGCTTTTAGAAAGCGAAACGGCATATTGCTGCCAACGCGGTTCGTCAAACCCAATTAAACACAGTTTACCGTCAATATGCTCGGCATGGCTTTTGACGGTATTGCAAATACTTTCGGCAAGAGGCTTACCCAACAATAACTTCGCGCTCACGACAGACTCCTTTCGAAGCTTGCAAGTATTCCGTTTACAAACGAAACGCTTTTGTCGGTAGAATACTTTTTGGCAAAACCTACCGCTTCGTTAATTGCAACGGGATGAGGCGTATCGAAATGCGTCATTTCGAATACGGCAAGCTCCAAAGCGGCAAGATCGGGACGGTAAATGCGAGACAGCTTAAACTGTACGGATAATTCGGCGATTACTGCGTCTATTTCCGACTTATTAGATATAACTCCCTCGATTAAACTGCGCGCGAACCCAATATCTTCCTCCGTCAACTCTTTCTCGTCGAATTGAGAGAAATCGCCGTCGAACTCATTGCGCATTAGGTAAGTATATATTTTGCAAAAAGCAACTTCTCTTGCGTAACTTCTCATTGTAAACTCCAAAGTATACTAAAAACCCTTTGCAAAACAAAGGGTAATAGCAAATGCGTCAGTTCTCTTCGAATTCTACGTCGATAACATGAACGTTGACGTCTTTAACCTTAAACTCGGTCATGCTTTCAATCGTATTTTTAACCGTACTCTGAATATTGCTTGCCACGTCGCTTACTTCTACGTTGAAGCGCAACTTGACGTAAACGTCTATAAACATCTCATCGGCGACTTGTTCTACCTTGATTGAGTCGCGAGCTTGCTTCGAGTTCTCGGCATACTTGACGACGCCGTCTACCTCGTTCAAAGCGCAATCGACTATATCGCGTATAATATCGCTACTGTAAACAAGTCTACCCGCTTCGTCAAATCTGTTTACAACCTTCATAGTTTACCTCTATTTTATCTTTTGTATAATTATAGCACAGATTTATTAAAAATACAATTATTAAACGGACAGAATTCGAACATATTCGTGAGATATGTCTGCTTGCGTGGCGATAACGTTGTAAATACGTACCGTGTCCTCGCGTGCGAGCTCGTCTTTGTCTACAATAACGCTTACGCTGTCCGAGCTTGCGTTGACTGTGACCAGTACGTCGTTATAACCTTGCGCTTTCAAAAGCGTTTCCAAAAGAAGCTCTGTTTCCATAGCGTCAACAATCTTTTGCTTCTTAATCAAAGCGTTTTGCCGCGCTTCGGCATACTCGTCGCCCTCCATTGCCAAAATCTGATTAAGCTCGGCAATTTCGTAATCTCGCGTTGTCTGTCTATCCAAACGAGACGTTTGGAAAAATCCTGTTTGCACTACGTCGCCGCTGCCGCTTTCCTGTTTGTTATTGGCAAGCAGCGTAACGTTTAATACGGCTGCGACGGCCAAAACAACAACCATAGATACAATAAGCGCAATTTTCTTTCCTTTTGACATTTTAGTTCCTCCTAGCTTTTATATGTGAACACTTGCACTTTCGACACGTCAACGTCTAGCAGTGTTACTACCGCTTCTTTGATTTTCATACGCAGTATCGGATTATCGGCGCCCTCCGCGACAACAACTACGCCCAAAATTACGGGAGGCAAAGTTTTTACTACAAGAGGTTCGCCCTTTACGGAAACCAAACTCGACGTTTCCTTTACCTTTCCGCCCTGAGATTCGCTTTCGGTTTCGTAAGCGTAAACTTTTTCTTCGTACGCGCCGTGCGATATAGCTACCGTCACCTTACCGCACCCTTCGATTTTTTCTACTACGCTAACAATCTTATGCTCCATTTGCTCTATATATGAATTGTCGTCGGAACTTTTCGAAGAATTTTCTGTCGAAAAACTTTGCCCGAACAGCACAACAGCAAGAACGACAACGGCAAGGACAATCGCGACGTACAATTCGAGATTTTTTACGGATTTAATTTTTGCAAATATTTTTTTTACTGTATTCATATCTCACTTCCAATACGTTATTATGTCGACGTCGGGCAAACACGTACTCATTATACTTTTGACGACGGCATCGTTTTCTTCCGTAAAAGATACGCCTAACTTAAGCGTCAATCTGTCGTACGTATTCGACAAAGAATAATCTTCTACGGTTATACCTTTTGCTTTTAAAAGCGTTAAAACGGTATTAAGCGACGTTTCCGTTTTTCTGCGTTCAACGTTATCCAAATAGCTTTGCTGTATTGCAACCGTCGTATTGTCGGAGGAAACGGAAAACTCCTTTGTATCCAGTAAACCTATCAGCGGTTGAATCATAATCAGCGTGACCAAAACGCCGAAGACGGTTTTAATATATTTGCGGGTTTGTCCTTCAGGCAGAATTACGTCGCACAAAATCGACATTACGGCAATACCCGTTACCGTTAAAATCCACTCGACCATATCACACTCCGTTAGCGCAGTTGATAGCAATCAACATTATTATGCAGAACATAAATGCCACAGCAAGTATCATAACGGCAAGGAAAGTCAGCGTCTTGCCTACGTCGCCGAGCATCTTGATATATTTACCGTCTACGACGGGTTCGGATAATGCGGAAACTGCTTGCAAACCCAAATTGATGCAAAGCACGCTTACAAGCGGTTTGGCGATAAGAAACAGCAGTATCAGTAAAGATACCGCGCCGAATGCGTTTTTAATCAAAGAAGTACCTGCCACGACAACGTCGAAGCCCTCCGCCAAATAACCGCCCAAAATAGGGATGTAGCTCTTCGTCGCGAATTTTGCCGCTCTGTAAGAAACGCCGTCTAACGCGCCTGCGGAAATACCCTGAACCGACGTAAAAGCCGAATAGACCATAAACAAGACGCCTAAAAGCCAGCTTGACGAACTGCGCATAAAAGACGACATTTTATTTATCTTTACGTTCGACGAAATATTTCCTACGATGGCAAAAACCAACGCGAAAACGGAAACTGGCATTACGACGGTCTGAACCGCTTTGATGACAACGGAAGAAAACATTACCATAGAAGGTTGACAAACCGATGATACTGCGTTTGCGCCGTTAGCTATTAGCAGCGTAAGCAATATGGGCGCGGCAGCTTCCGAAAGAACGGCAACTTTGCTTAACATTTCATTAACCTGTCTGTACGCATCCACCACCATAGACAGCACCGACAGAAGAACAACCGTTATACCCACAAATGAAACCACGTCGTTTGTGCTCTGCGATATAATCCCGCCCGACGTATTACGAGCAATCCCCAGAATAACCATAACGGCAAAAATCGCAGACAATTCGGGAATTATGTCGCGTAATCCGTCGTTGAACATAGCAAACAGGAACTGGATAAAAGTTTCCGAGTTGTCGAAATCGCCGTCTATAATACTTGCTACCTTGTCCGCAGTGTCGCCAACAAGATCTTCTCCGATCTTATCTACTTCGGAAAAATCCAAATTATTTAAACCGTTAGTTACCTCGTCTTGCAAATTTTCCAATACGTCCGCATACGCAATGACCGGCAAAGCGACCACAAAGCATATGACGGTAAGCGCTATCACGATATAACGTTTCATGCTACAAGTTCCCTAATTACGCCGAAAAGTTTCT
Organism: Corallococcus sp.; assembly: GCA_023667435.1. Lineage (GTDB taxonomy): Bacteria > Bacillota > Clostridia > Christensenellales > CAG-314 > Fimimonas. Next base: position 5,981 of record JAMPAB010000037.1, read on the forward strand.
CGACAAACGGCAGCGCGCAAAATAAAATGGCAATTTTCGACGTCAATAATACCTTGTCTCCTATGCTTTTGCAATTTGCATCCAAACAAATATTGTTGGTGAACTCCGCCAAATATCCTATTCCGACAACCTTTACTACGCAAGCGACCGCTTCGCTGTCAATATGAGCCTCTTGCGAAAAATCGTGAAAGGTATATACCAAATCGAATAGCTCGTCGCAAAGCATGCTTACTATGACGACCGATACGCCGATAATGAGCGGCAAAACAAACTCCTGCTTAAGTTGACGGACAATAACTATGCAGATTACCGCAAACAGCGCCAAAAGAGCGATTCTGAAAAAATCCATAGCTAGAAGTCGAACAGTGCTTTAAGCGTATCGTAAAGCTGCACGAGCGTATCCAACATCATGACCAAAGCTACAGTCAGCCCTACAACCGATACGACGGTTGCTATTTCCTCTTTGCCCGAACGTTTGAGCAACATTCCCGCTATAGCGGTGATAATGCCGACGGCGGCAATTTTAATGATAATCGTTACATCCATATATCGCCCTCCGTCATATTAGAACGATTCCGACCATCGCGCCGAACAGTAGACCAAGCTTGCCGTAAACGTTGGATTTTGCAACCTCGTTTGACAAAACGGCATTACAATCGTCCGACAGTATTTTAAAAGAGTAGTCCAAATGATTACCTAGCTGTTGTGAACTGACGCAATCTAGATTGTCAAAAAAGGCAGAAAGATTATTCCGTTGAGCAGTCGTTAATCTGCATTTGATTTTACCGCACGCAATGTACGCAGCAAATCCGTCGGAGCATGCCGAGCAAAATTCTTCATTGAATTTGTTCAATTCGACCTGCCTGCCGACAATGTTTTCGCGGAACAACGCTACGTATCTTTTGAGATCCGAATAAAAGTCACCCTTCTCCTTAACGCGTTTTTCAAAGTATTTCCCGACAGCGTAGCCCAGTAATGCGCAGGCAACAAACAATATTATGTCCGTCATAGTAGTTCACATTTTCCGTAATTTATACATAATAAAGGGATTTTACGTTTCAAATACGCAGACAAGCGGGGATTTTCCTTGCCCTAGCACTACGGCTATATCGAAATAATCCGCGAGATCAAACCGTTTTAAAAAATCGTCGCAGTCATTGCCGTGCGCGCTGCAAATTATTTTAACGCCGCTTAAAGCGCAGGACATAACCAAATCTCCGTCGCTCGGCGACAATTCGTCGCAAACAACATAGTCGGGAGACATAGACCTCAACCCTACTTCAAAAGCATACTGTTTGCTTGCATATTTAAGCACGTCGCAATTACTCGAATTTCGTAAATCGTTGTCGTAAAACAATTCGCCGCGCTCGTCTGCGACTAGAATGTTATGCTCGTTTGACAGCTTATGCGCCAGATCGCGAAGAAAAGTCGTTTTTCCGCTACCGGGCGGTCCGATTACCACTGTGTTCTTCCCCTCTATTTGAGTATATAACCGTTCTGAAACGCAATTCACGCTGTGAGGAATCCGAAAACATAACGAAGTGTATTTTTGAAAAACGTTTCCGTCTTTTCCGAATACCTCGCCGCACACGCCTACGCGTACGCCGTCTTCTAAGGTGAAGTAACCCGAAGACAAAGATTTTTCGTGGGCATATACGGAATTATTGCATGCTTTTTTTACTATATCGTCGCATACTTCCCCTACCGTTATACCGCCTTTGACGAATGTCGTAAGAGCGTTGCGTCCCAGATAATACCATTTTCCGCCGACGTTTACCTTTACTGCTTTGCAGTTTCTTATTCTCATCTCGCGGATATCTCGTATGCTCTCAATACCTGCCGCAACTTCGTTCGGTAAACACTCTGACAATTTCATATAACATAATATAGGACAAGCTCTTAATTTATGCTAATTTGTTGATAAATTAAGTTGCATGTTGCAGACTTCCACTTCAAACACCTCTTGAAATACGCCCGCACGTTTGAGAAGTCTTTATCGAATCTTCGAAACAGAGCTGTTACGCTTCGGTAAGCGCGCAAATACAATCCAAAATGATGTAGGTTAACAAGATTTCCGAATGTTCTTACAGGTTAATAACCTTTCGGGACCGTTTTTTACACTGCAAAATCGATGGGAATCAAATACTGTAAAGCCTTCGACAAGACTTTGTCGTCCGGTCAAAAAAAACCTCTCCCGCTGCAACGCAAAGGGAGAGGAAATAATTTAATATGTAACGAGCAAATTACTTATGCCCGACGTTTGAACAGAAAGATTTATGTTCGAGCGTATTTTTTATAGTTATTATGACAAAGAACAGACTATTTTGCTCTTTCCATATATTCGCCCGTACGCGTATCGATACGAATCATTTCGCCTTCGTTAATGAACATCGGCACCATCAACGTATAACCCGTTTCGACTGTGGCGGGTTTATTCGCGTTTGTAGCGGTATTTCCCGCAACGGCAGGTTCGCACTTGACGACTTGCAAAACTACAAAGTTGGGAGGTTCGACAGAAAACGCTTCTCCTTTGTAAAATTTAATCGTAGCAGTCATATTCTCTTTAAGGAATTGCAATGCATCCTCTACTTTGCTCTTATCGAGAGGCACCTGTTCGTAAGTTTCGCTATCCATAAAGTAGTAGATACCGCCGTCGTTGTAAAGATACTCCATTTCCTTGTTTTCTATCTTTGCAAGCTCGTACTTTTCGGACGGGTTGAAAGTTTCTTCTCTTACGGCTCCCGTTACGACGTTCTTAATTTTCGTTCTTACAAATGCCGCGCCCTTGCCCGGTTTAACGTGTTGGAAATCTACTATAACGTATATACCGTTGTTATAAACAAACGTTACGCCTTTTCTAAAATCGCCTGCTAAAATCATACTGAGTGTCCTCCTAATGTTTATCCTATAAAATTATAATGTTTTTATCCGAGCTTGTCAAATCAATAACGCCATCTTCTTCAAACAGCAGCATATCTTCGATACGCACGCCTCCCACGCCTGGCACGTAAATGCCGGGTTCGCAAGTAATAAGCTGTTTGACCATAAGTTTATCGGCGGATCTTGCCGACGCATACGGCGTTTCGTGAATATCTATCCCCAGACTGTGACCCGTACTGTGAGTGAAAAATTCTCCGTAACCGTTAGCCTTAATAATCTCCCTGCAAGCAGTATCCAGTTCCTTACCCGTCATTCCCGCATACGCGCAGTTGATGCCCGTATTCTGCGCCAAAGATACGACGTTATAAATCTTCCGCATCTCTTCGCTAGGTTCCCCTACAAATACCGTACGCGTCATATCGGAACAGTAACCGTGATATCGCGCGCCGAAATCCATAGTAACCGCGTCTCCGTTCTCAACCGCTTTGCCGCTCGGATGAGCGTGCGGTTTGGAAGAATTTACTCCCGATGCGATTATAGTTTCGAAAGCAAGTCCTTCTGCGCCGTGCTTAGCCATTTGATACTCCAACTCGACCGCTATATCCCTTTCGGTAACGCCTACGCGAATAAAATTTAAAATTTCCGAAAAGGCGGCGTCCGTGATAGACTGAGCTTTTTTGATATACTCGATTTCCTGCTCTATTTTAAAGCTCCTGACATAATTTATATGCTTACCGATCGGCGTCAGTTCGAATTCGCTTAAACTCTCTTTCAACGATGCATAGTCGGAAAAGGTTATTTCGTTATCCTCGAAACCCACCGTATGCGCGTTGTTTTCCTTAAGCAATTCAACGATTTGTCCCATAGGCGACGCGCCGTTTGCTATCTGACGCACTTCAACCCCGTCGTTTTCCAATGCCTGCGCCATTTCGTAATAGCGCGGATCGGTAATAAACACGGACTTATTATCGGGAAACAGCGTAAGATATCCGAACGTAGACCCAAACTCGGTAAAATAGAACCTGTTTTTTTCACTTAAAATAAGTATAGCGTCCGTACCCGCCAAACCGAACAGCTTATCAGTGTTTTTCATAGTAACCTCCGAAAAAATTTATATACTGTCGTAAATTCGTTTCATTTCGATAGCGTCGTCAGCTTGCGAACCGTCCGATTCGCATATAACTATAGGCGACAATCCGTACTTTTTCAGAACCCGCGCCAACGGTTCGAATTCCGGCCCGAAAACGGTATCGGCAAACGTAAGGTGTCTGACTTCTCCGCCGTTGGAATATTCTATTTTGGAAAAATGAATATGCAGCTTATTCGCGCGCTCTCTCCCTAAATTGTCGATTATATGAACGATTATTCTTTCGTAATCGTCTTCGCATTTTAAACTGCCGTAAGTACGCGCGTTTATATGTCCGAAATCGATCGTCGGAAGGAAAAAATCTGCTATTTTACAAAATTCGGTCACTTCTTCCACGTCGCCTATCTGATTGATTTTGCCCATAGTCTCGGGGCAAAACAAACAATCGTCCATACCGTTCGAAATAATTAACTCCGACAAAACGCGCATCCGTTTTATCGTCAAGTCCACAGCTTCCCTACGCGTCATTTTGCCGACGGTTGACGGGTGAAATACAATCCTGTTGCCGTAGAACTGTCTCACTTTTTTACAGCTGTCTAAAACGTAAGCAAAGGATTTCTCCGCCATTTCGTCGGACGGATTTGCCAAATTTATATAATAAGGCGCATGAACGGAAATTTCAACGCCGAACTCTTTCCCTTTCAAGCCTATCTGGTTAGCTTTTGCATCGCTGATATTTATGCCCTTTCCGAAAGAATACTCATAAGCGGTCAGACCTTGCAGCGAAAGCCATTCGGGCGCGTCAACCGACGATTTATATCCTTCGTCGTAAAATCTGACTGAATTTCCGCTCGGGCCGAACTTAATCATTTAGAACACGCTCCTTATCCTTACGCAGTTGGTCGATTAAATCTTCCGCAACGTCGAATTTTTTTACGTCGCGCAGGTACGACGACAAAGAAATCTTAATGGATTTACCGTACAAATCGCCGTTAAAATCCAGTAAATGAGCTTCAACGTCCGTCGAAGTAATGCCGAAAGTAGGAATTTGCCCTACGTTTACGATACATTTATATTCTAGACCGTTGATTACAGACGTACCTCCGTATACGCCGACAGGTAAAAGCTTGTCGGGAAAGACCTCTACGTTTGCAGTAGGAAATCCCAACTCGCGCCCTACTCCTCTGCCGCTGACCACCTTACCGCTAATAAAATACGGTTCGGAAAGCAATCTGTCGGCGTCCTCTATTTTATGTTCGGCAAGCAAACGTTTAATCATAGACGTACTTATTTTTTCCGATCCGATGCTTACACGATCGACTATATCCACAGGAACTTTATCGGCGAAGTATTCTTTTAAGGCGAAACAGTCCATACGGTCGCTGCCGCAACGGTAATCGAAGCCGCATACGATTCCCCGTAAGTCAAATTTCAACAGAGCGCTTAAAAACTCTTCTCCGCTCAACGCTCGAAAAGATTCGTCGAATTCGCAGTTAATAACAAAATCTACGCCTGCGGACTCGTAAAGCGACAATCTTTCGTAAAACGAATACAACGACGCTCCGCCCTTGCCTAATACTTTAAGATGATCGTTGGAAAAAGTAAAAAGAGCCGTTGCCGCGCCGCGTTCGCAAGCGCGACGTTTTGCTTTGTCGACAAGCGCGACGTGCCCCTTATGCATGCAGCCGAAATATCCCAAGCATACGACGAGCGGACAATTCAATTTTTCAGACAGCTTTACGACTTGCACAATACTCCCTACAATGCGTTTTTAAGATAGTAATCCAATTTAAGAAAGCCGTTGTCGCTACGACCCAATCCGAAGAAAACGTCTTTGCAATAAATCTTCCTGTATCCGACAAAGGGCGTACAACGAACCTTACGACCGCAATTTATGTCGTCGAAATATTTATCGTCGAGGCAATACGTCTCTACGTCGCTCAACGGTTCGGTTATAGGCACTACGCATTTCTCTTTCAGTTCGCGGACCTCGTCCAAAGTATATGCTTTATCTATGGTAAAGCTTCCCGACTGCAGTCTTATAAGTCCGCTCATATATCCTACCGTTCCGCACGCGCAAGCAATATCGCGCGCCAGCGAACGTATGTACGTACCGCCGCCGCAACGTATGTCGAACACAAAAGTATCCGCGCTTTTTTGCGAAATCAAATCGATACCGTATATAATTACGCGTCGCGGTTTAAGTTCGGGAAGTATGCCTTCTCGGGCGAGCTTATATGCGCGTACGCCGCCGACGGATTTGGCCGAGTAAACGGGCGGGATTTGATCCAATTCCCCCGTAAACCGCTTTAAAACGCTTAAAACGGTATCGAGCTCGGGTATCGGCCCCGTTTCTGCTCGAACGGCTCCGTACGAATCGAGAGTATCTGTGGTTTTTCCGAAAGTAAAGAAAGCGCGATATACCTTAACTTTGTCGGTCAGATAGTCGAACAATCTTGTAGCTTGACCGACAGCAACGGGTAAAACGCCGCTCGCGCCGGGATCGAGCGTCCCCAAATGACCGACTTTTTTTTCGCGCAGTACGTGTTTAAGGCACACCGCTACGTCGCTTGCCGTAGCGCCTACGGGTTTAATAACGTTTACAAATCCGTTCATAAGGTATATCCTACAACGCGGACGATTTTTTCAATGACGTCTTCCAACAGTCCCGAGATTTTACAACCTGCGGCAAGAACGTGACCGCCTCCGCCGAATTCTTTGCAAACGTCGCGTACCGAAAAATCTTTACCGCGCATACTGACCTTGTAGTCGTTCTCCGCAAACTCCGTCATGCAAACCCCAACTTTTGCCGTATCTATATTTATAGCAGAGGAAACTATGCCCGACGTAACGGAAGCGTCCAAACCGAATTCGTTCAAATCCGCCTGAGTAATATAAATGAGGAACATTCTGTTATCGTAATACGAACGCATACGGGCAACTGCTTTTGCTTGCAGTCTAGTTTCCGCAAGAGTAGTGTCGCGAAAGAAAATTCGGTAAACTTTTTGAACGTCGGCGCCGTATTTACACAAATCGCCCGCCATATAAAAGCTGTCCGAATCGGTATTGCTATGGGCAAAATTGCCGGTATCGGTACAGAGTCCCATGTATAAACAGGTAGCTATATTTTCATCGAATTCCGTATTTAAAACTCGCGCAATCTCGTAAACGATCTGACACGAGCTTGCGTAATCGTACAAACAATTGTATTTGGAAAAATATTCTCCGCCGTGATGGTCGATTGTCAACGTCTCGGAAAATCTGTCGTACAATCCGCAGAATTCGCCCAAGCGGAAAACGTCGCCGCAATCGACGGCAACAAGCAAATCGTATTTACCGCCGAAGATTTTGCGGACGCAACGGGTTTCTTCGAAAGCCGACATTTTGTCGTTCATATCCGAATCGCAAAAAACCGCAACATTCTTCCCGAGTTTTTGCAATACGAGTTTTAAACCCAAACACGCGCCTATAGCGTCGCCGTCGGGATTAGTATGAGCGAACAGCGCAATACTGTTTGCTCCCCGCAATAATTCAGCCGCTTCGTTAATCGTCGTCTTTTGTTTTGATTTCATTGAGTATCTCGTTGATTTTTTGCCCGTACGCCATAGACGCGTCGAGAATGAAATTGAATTCGGGCGCCTTGCGTATGCGCATATTTTTAGAAATTTCACGCCTTATCAGCGGTTCGCTTTCGCGTATAGCCAAGAAAGTTTGAGCAGCTTTGTCGGGATTGACGGAAAAGATACTGACGTAAACCTTTGCAGACGAAAGCTCTTTGTCGCAATCGACTTCCAGAATCGTAAACATCTCCGTAATACGGGGATCTTTAACCTTCTTGGTCAGCAGCTCTGCAATATATCTTTTAAATTCGGCATTAAGTTTATTTACTCTGTTC
>JAMPAB010000038.1 GCA_023667435.1 Corallococcus sp.
ACATTTGCAGATTGCGAAGCAATCGAAACCGAGAACAATTCGACACCCCGATGCGCATTATTCTTCCGCTTGCAGTTTCTTCGCTTCTTCTACGATTTTTGCAACGCTTGCGGGAGGAACTTCCTCGTAACGGGCAAAGCTGATTTCGTACTTGCCTCTACCCTGCGTCATACTGCGCAAATCGGTAGCGTATTTGAGAATTTCCGACAAGGGCGCTTCCGCCGTTACAATTTGCTTCGTGCCTGCGCCTTCCGTACCCATAATGCGTCCGCGACGTTTGTTCATATCGCCCATTACGTCGCCTAAATAATCGGACGGAACGATGATTTTAAGTTCGTAAATAGGTTCGAGCATTACCGGACCCGCTTTTACGCAACCGTCTTTATATGCGAGTATCGCCGCCATTTGGAATGCAATATCCTTACTGTCTACGGGGTGACTCGATCCGTCGAATAACGTACATTTGAGGTTTACCATAGGATATCCCGCAAGAACACCCTTTTGGATTGCCGTACGGAGGCCTTTTTCTACCGAAGGGATAAACTGACGGGGAACGGTGCCGCCTACTACGGCGTCTACAAACTCGAACACGCCGTCTGCCGCGCCGGGTTCGAAACGTACTTTACAGTGACCGTACTGTCCCGCGCCGCCCGATTGCTTTTTATGTTTGCCTTCCGCTTCCGCCATTTTGCGAATGGTTTCGCGGTAAGGAATACGCGGATCCTGCAATACCGCCTCGCAGTTAAACTTCGATTTAAGTTTTTTGCAAATAACGTCAAGCTGAGTTTCGCCCAAACCGGATAAGAGCATTTCGCCCGTTTCGGGGTCCTTAGTTACGGTAAATGCGATATCTTCGTCTTTAAGTTTGGAAAGTCCCGCAAACACCTTGTCCTCGTCGCCTTTCTTGGCGGCGTAAACCGCGCGCGAATAAACGGGACGGGGAAGTTCGATAGCGGCAAGCTTTACTTCCGCGCCTTCGCAAAGTACGTCGCCTGTTCCTGTGGCGGACAGTTTTGCAAGAGCGGCAAGGTCGCCTGCGCAAGCGCAATCGGCGGTTTCCTGCTTTTTACCTTTCATAAAGTAGACGGTGCTTATTTTTTCATTGGAATCGCTGTTGATATTTTTTAAAGTCATACCGTTTTTCAACGTTCCGCTGATAACTTTAAACAGGGAAAGTCTTCCTACGAACGGGTCGGCAATCGTCTTGAACACGCGAAGAACTACGGGAGCGTTTGCATCGGCTGCTATCGCTTTTCCGTCGGAAGCCAGCGTAGGTCTTGCAGCAGGACTGGGCATGGATTCAACGATCATATCCATAAGTCCCGTAATACCTTTATTAGCCGCGCCCGAACCCGCCATAACGGGTATGGTAGAACCGTTAAGCAAACAAGCGGCAAATCCGCGAGAAACTTCTTCCGCAGTCAATTCTTCTCCGTCGAAGAACTTCATCATCAGTTCGTCGTCGCTTTCGGCGGCAATTTCGATTATGTTTCCGCGAGCCGTCGTGTATTCGCCTTGCAAAGCTGCGGGAACTGCCGTTTCTCCTTTATTTGCAAAGTTGCAGTACGCGCCCGATACGGCATTGACGTACCCCGTCATCTTGCCGCCGTTCATCTCGGGGACTATAACCGAAGACACCTTAGCGAACTTAGCTTTAATAGCGTCTACCGTCGCCTGATAATTTGCGTTTTCCTTGTCGATTCCGCTTACGAAAATCAACACGGGAATCTTATGTTCGCCGCAATATTCCAACGCTTTTTCCGTGCCTACCGACATGGAACCCGTAGCGCTCGTAACGATGATTGCGCTGTCGCAAACGGCAAGCGCTTCCAGCATTTCGCACTCGAAGTCGAAATAACCTGGAACGTCTATAAGGTTGATTTTTGTTCCCTTATAAGAACAATTTGCAACCGAAAGGCTTATAGATATGTGCCTCGACACCTCTTCGGGATCGAAATCCATCGTAGAGTTGCCGTCGTCGACTCTACCCTGTCTGTCTATTGCGCCTGCGTTGAAAAGTATTGCTTCGGCAAGCGTGGTTTTGCCTTCTCCGCTGTGACCGATTAAAGCAACGTTTCTGATATCTTTTGCGTAAACTGCCATATTCTTACTCCTAGTTTATTATTCGTTTGAAATTGTATTTAACAAATCGCTACGGATAATTATAAACTATTTCGAGTTAAATTTCAATAGCTATTGCAAATTTATTCTAAAAATGTAATATATTTTTCGGTAATTTCTTCTCCGAATTGATTTATTATTATGCACGAACCTTCCTCTTTGGGAAATTTTTTGTACTTTTTTCTTATTCGGCGCGCAACCCCTTCGAGACTGTCGAATATCTGAACGTTAGGACATACGCGCGCGAAACAGTGTTTGAACATATTCATACTGCTGTTTGCCAGCGCTATACAGTCGAACCGTCCCTCGTAAGGCCCTATACAGGCGTTGACGTACTCCACCACCTGCCTTTCGGAACAATTCTCGGCTATTTCGGCAAAGTCGTCCATTGCGCAAGCGGTGACGTTGGGCGCAGTCAGTCTGTTAACTATACGCGCTTCTCCGCACACAAGCACGCCGCTTGCGGTATACGTGCAAGCGTGCATGACTGGCGCTTCGGAGGCGAATAGCGGCACGGGACACTCCGAAGCAAGACGCTTGCCGCAAAGGGAGGACAGCGAAACTGAGGCAAGCGCTATCGCATCGCACTTTACATTCGTCAAAGCGGATACCGACATACGCCCCGCATCGTAAGCTTGCGACGAAGTCATGCGCGAAAACGGCGGAAGATTGCCGCATATTACGCAGACGTAATTGCACTGCGCCGCTTGTTTTAATTTGTACAGCATGGGAAAAACTCCTATGCCTTCGTCTATCAAACCTATTGTCAACATAATAAATCCTCCCGAGCGCGGCGTTATTTTAAATAAACGACCGTTATTATTTTACGAGGGGCGCCCGATAAATAGAATTTGAACCGACTCAAAAAACTTTTTCGTTAAATTAGTCAAAACTGTTGCGAAAATATATAAAGTGTGCTAATATTTATACGCTAAAATAATGGTACTTTGTAAATAAAGGAGATACTAATGCCTAATATTAAGTCAGCAGAAAAAAGAGTTTCTGTAACAGCAGCTAAAAAACTTCAAAATCAAATGGTTCGTTCGCAAATGCAAACGGCTATTAAAAAATTTAACGCCGCAATATCCAATGGCGACGTAGAGCTTGCCAAACAATTACTTCCCGTAGCAAGTTCGAAAATCGATAACGCCGCAGTTAAACACGTTATTCACAAAAATGCCGCCAATCGCAAAAAAGCTCAGATCGCAAAAACGCTGTCTCAGCTTGAAAAGGGTATTATCGTAGTTAAGGTAGACGCCAAGACGTTGAAGCAGGCGGAACAAAAAGCTGCCGCCGCAAGAAAAGCAGAAGAAGCAGCCGCAATCAAAGCTCAAAGAAACGAAGCTAAGAAAGCGAAAGAAGCAGCAAAAGCTCCCGCTCCCAAAAAGTCTTCCAAAAAGTCGCCGGCAACGCCCAAAGCGCCCAAAGCGGAAGAAACGACCGCTAAGAAAACGACTAAAAAGACAAGCGACACCGCTACCGCCGCTACTACCGCAAAAAAGACGACTAAAAAAGCCGCTGCGGAAGAAGCAACCGAAACCGCTCCCAAAAAGCGCTCTGCTAAAAAGGCGGAAACGGAAGTCCCCGCAGAAGAAACGGACGAAATCAAATAACTTCGAAAAACGCAACAGCTCCGACAAAAGTCGGAGCTGTAATTTTATTTAGGCGTATCTTTATCGCCCGATTATTTATCTAACGGTCCAAAACCGTCGTTGTTCTTTTTTTGCGAATCGGCTGCGGTCGCCGCGCCGTCGAACAAGCCGTCAAGTCCGTCGCCGCCCAAAGCTATTACCAGTATAATGACCGCGCACAACGCAACGGTATACGACGCAATCTGCCAAGACGCGACTAAGCTTTCCTCCTTCGAAAACAGCGAAAACGCAAAACCTATTTGCAGCAATCCGAAAAATCCCAACGTGGAAACCCACGACGTCGTAGTAAGTATTACTAACAGAATATACGCTACTACCGATACCATCACGAAAGCGACTGCCGTCCACAACCGCGCTTTCGGATTCTTTATAAGGCAGACAACGGCAACAATCAACAGTAAGTATGCCGTAGCAAGTACGGCGACGGCAAGTATCATCCACAGCGGATTGCTAAACTTGCGATCTATATACCAACTGCGCAGATAAATTCCCATAGCTATCGCGTTAATAAAGATTACCACATATTTAACGCTTTTTCTGCGCCTGACAGTCAACGATAAAATTATTCCGACCGCAAATACGGCGCTAGCTATACCGAACGTTTCCCACATGCCCGTAGGAACGAAAGAAAATAAGAACCCCACCACCGACGTTATAATAAGAAAAATTGCCGATACCGCTACTGTGTATAAACCGCGTTTGAAAGACATCGAACTTACCTCCGAAAAATGTTTTTAAAAAAATACCGATATTCTTTGACTTTTTAGCAATAATATGATAATCTATATAAGCGTTAAGCATAATTATGTCGGTGCAGCTCAGTCGGGACGACGCGTTAAAACAATCACCGCAGCGCGGGAGAGCCTTTGGCCTACCGACGTTAATTTGCAAAACTTTATATGCTGGTGTGGCTCAGTCGGTAGAGCAATTGATTCGTAATCAATAGGTCGGGAGTTCGATTCTCTTCACCAGCACCATAGAAGTCTATCAATATTGGTAGGCTTCTTTTTAATTTATGCATCCCGACCTATTGGGTGTCGCTTCGCTCGACTACACTGGGTCGGGGGTCCGCGCATCGGCAATTTCATTGTCGCGCCTTGCCGAGAGGTCTCCGCTACCGAAAACTACTTATTTGTTTTTTACCGACGTTTTTTTATTTTTTTCCTGACGTTTACTTACGAAATACGTACTCTTATCCGACGATACTTTTGTGTCGAAACCCAACTCTTTAAGCAAATCTATCATCTTCTTTTTGCCGTAGTTGCGCGAATCGAAATCGTTGTACTTGTTTTGCAAAAAGCTTCCTACCGTGCTTGCAAGCACCCAACCGTCGTCGTCGCCGTTTTCGTCCAAAAGAGTATTTACGGAATTTTCAATCTCCTCGATAGGCGTTATCGCCGATTCTTTCTGCGCGCTTGTCTCGGCGGAAACCGACTGTTTATCTTTGTTTTTGGTGGCGGCAATAAGGTCGGTGAACTTGAACATACTGCACGCTTTTACAAACGGTTCGGGAGTTTGCTGTTTTCCCATACCTATTACCAACATTCCCGCTTCGCGCAGTCTCACCGCCAATCGCGTGAAGTCGCTATCAGACGACACGATGCAAAATCCGTCTACTTTGCCTGTATAGAGAATATCCATAGCGTCGATTATCATTGCCGTATCGGTGGAATTTTTACCCGAAGTATACGCATATTGCTGAACGGGCGTAATGGAATATTTAAGCAAAACGTTCTTCCAGGACGCCAAATTAGGTTTTGTGAGGTCTCCGTATAGGCGCTTGTACGTAACGACGCCCTCCTTCGCCACTTCATTGATTATTGTATCGATATCTTTGTAACTTGTGTTGTCGCCGTCTATAAGAACGGCAAATTTTTTGTCTTCCATATTGTTACCTCTGATTTATATTAGCACACACTTAAAGAAAATTCAAGAAAAACGCGCAAAATGCTTAACGCTTCAAATATTAAAATGCAAGTTGACGGCAAACAGTTGCAAAGATACGATATTTATGCTAAAATTAAAACGCAATTAAGCAGGCGATGACCAACGCTTGCTTATGTAAAATGATTTAAGCAACAAACAAAACTTAATACAAAAGTTACGGCTCTATCGTATAGTGGTTAGTACGTTGGCCTCTTGCGTCCGCCTTCACGATGCGAAGCATCGTATAACAGGGGTTCGAATCCCCTTTGGAAACCGAACTATACCCGCGTCGAAATGCTTACATTCAAGGGCTAAACCGCAAACAAAAGCAAAAAACGCCCAAAAACGCTGTAAGTATAGGTATGTTTTGCAACAGCCTTGCCCCTTGCAAACAATAAGCAAAACTTAACAGGGCTCGCAATAAGCAAGTTTACATTACATTACGCGGTCTAAAAAACAAACAAAACTTAATACAAAAGTATACGGCTCTATCGTATAGTGGTTAGTACGTTGGCCTCTCACGCCGATAACAGGGGTTCGAATCCCCTTAGAGTCACCAGCAAAAGAACAGTTCGCAAAGGACTGTTTCTTTTTATATGACTACGATACGCCGACATCGTTAATATTTACGGCGTAAACTCGCATAAAGAAACGCAAAAAACGACGATTAAATTTTTTGTCGGCATCTCGCTGCAATATATTATTCGAGCAATGTATAAAACGGAATAGTAAGGGGCGTTGACGCGCTAATTTTGCGTCAACGCCCTCTTGCTATACAAAGGAGTAACTATGAAGGAACTCAAACTAACAAGCGAACTGCAACGGTATCTACGTCAAAACCGTGTATAAAACGTCCTATCTGTCGTTTAATACGCTTATGGACTTAAACTTTTTGATATACTGTTTGGCGCGTTTTGTTTCCAAATTCCGTTCTATAAGAGATATGTCCGCCGCTTCCCACACCAAAAGCGTTCCGCTTATGTTTATTACGTCAAAAATAATCTGCGGCCAGTCGAGTTTGCTCAAAAAATAACTCACTGCAAGCATGGCGCAGCCGCCCGCAAGCAACGACAATCCCGTGATTCGTTTTCTGCGCAAATTAAGCTCGAACGCGTAACTCATAAGCGCAACGTTGTCTTTTATTATTTTTTCCGTTTCTTCCAAAGCGTAATCGCCCAAATTTTTTATATGCAGTTTTACGTCGATATCGTATTTACGCGGTATAAGAGAGAATACCTCGTTAAGCTTGTCGAAAAGAACGCCGTTAAGTTTTTCGACGCTGTCGTTGCCGATATTTTGGTCTATAAGCTCCTCGAAAGTGTCGAAATACAAGTCCGCCGTTACTCTTTTGCCGTCGATAACAAAGTATCTGCCCAAAACGTTCCGAGAAATTTCTTCTATTTTATTTTTTGGTTTTTTCATCTTAATGCACCGTGCCTTTTCTTTACTTATTATATCATCGAATGATATTTATTTAACTCCAAAATATAATAACTCACATTCGATGGATATTTCGGTTGATTGTAAGTTCATTGTTTTTTGATTATATTATACCATTGTACGGAAAATAAAGCAACCGCTCGGATAAAATACCTCCGAGCGGACAGCGCCAAAAACCGCAAGCAAATTATCGTGCCGTTTATCTGTCGCCGAATAAATCTCAAATTCAATTTACCGAGACGCGTTCCGCTGCAATAAAAAATACGATTTGTTTTATCGGCTTACCTGCGGCGTTGTTTGAAATAAAACTAAAACCTTGCAAATACAAAACGCGACGCTACTTCTTCTTTACAGACGAGGCGGACAACACCGACGACTCGAATACGTACGTATGTCTCTGCGTCGCCTTATAATCTGCGCGAGCTTGCGAAATCAGCGCGTCGCCGAATTGAAAACCCGTCATTTCGTTCTGCCACAGTCCGTAAGCAAGAGAACCGGGAATTGCGTTGATTTCATTGACGAACAAACGCTTCGACGCGTTGTCGAGCAGGTAGTCCACCCTTATTACTCCCGAAAAACCCAATTTATCGTAAACGTCGGCAGTAAGTTCTTTAACTTGCAATTCGGTTTTTCGCTCTATTTGCGGTTTCTGCTTTTCGGGGACGGAACTTGCCGTATATTTGTCCGCAAAAGTCAAAATGTCGTTGGCGGTAACGGGACAATCGACAGCGCTTACCTGCGTAACGTCGTTTATGCGCATTGCGGAGCAGTTAAGCTCGGTAAAATCCGCAAGCGCTTCTTCGCACAGTATTTTGTCGTCGTATTCGAACGCGCGGACAAGCGCGGCATACAGGTCTTCGTCGTTTTTGCATATTTCAACGCCGATACTCGATCCAAGCCTTGCGGGTTTGACTATCAAGGGATATCCGAGCTTTGCCGAAATATCCGACAAACGGTTCATACCCTTTTCCGTCGCCGCAACGCCGTTGAGTACGGGAATACCGAGCGATTGCAACACCTCTTTCGTAACCGTTTTATCCATAGCGACGGCGCTTGCAATTACGGGCGAACCGACAAGAGGAACGTTGAGCAATCCGCACAGTCCAGCAACCGTTCCGTCCTCGCCGTTAATTCCGTGACAGCAGTTGACAGCGACGTCGATTGCGACGGTTTTTATAATGCGTCTGCCTTTACGAAGCGCTATTTTGCCTTCGCCGAATAAAAAATCCACGCGTACGGCAAGCTTGCTTTCGACGTGCTGTGCAGGGGTAAAACCGTTCGGAACAAGAAAGCACTCGTTGTTTTTGTTAAAGTAAACTCCGTACAGTTCGCCTTTGAAATAGCCTCTTGCAAGGCACGCGGTAATTACGGAAATATCGTGCTCGCAGCTTTTTCCTCCGTATATAAGCATTATGTTCATATATGTAATTCTCCTTTTTTTTACGTAAAAGTAACCGAAGCGGTACGCGCAGACAAGGCGCCTTACGCATTTTACGACAAACGTATTCCGTTGCAATTACGCCGCATTGCGTCAGGCAACGTTTACCGAATCGGGCAAATCGTTTTGAAACAGCAGAATTCCGTTGACGGCGTACGGATGAGACAGCTCCACCGCTTCGGCAACGCTTTTTGCGCGCAGAACTTTGCAATTTGTAAGACGCAATCCCTCTAAAAGGTATTTGGCGTTTTTGCCTAGAACTATCGCCACGTCGCACGCTTCTCCTAAAATTTTTCCGCACTCCGCGTTTTGTCTGCGTCTGTCTCTGCCGCACTCGGCAAGACCTTGCGTTATGACGGTTTTGACGCAGTTGAAATTTTTCAGCGTCTTAGCACAACTCGTCACGCCTGCGATACTGCCGTTGTAGCTGTCGTCGATTACGTATCCTGCGGCAGTCTTTAACAGTTCCATTCGGTGAGGAGTTTGTACCACGTCGGAAACGCGCGCAAGCGTATGTTCCAAATCTTGACTGAGGCTCAACGTCATACGCAAGCACATTGCGAACGTATCGGCAACGTAAGTGGAAATCTGAGGCAGTGTAACGTCGTATTCTTTTCCGTCAACGCGCACGGCAAGCATCGTTCCGTCGAAATCGGTTTTGACCTTTTCTACGTCCGTTTTGTCGTCGGATAATACCTTGCGGCATACGCCGTAGCTAACAAACGACCGCGCGTATTCATCGACATAATTTAACACGCATAAACCGTTACGGGGAAGGTGTTCTACAAGCTCGCGTTTCGTTTCTACCACCCGTTCGAGCGTTTTGAACGTAGACAAATGTTGAGCGCAAACGCCCGTTACAATGCCGTATTTCGGCTTGTACAGCTTACACAGTTGCGCTATATCGCCTTTGTTGCGCGCGCCGAACTCCAAAATAACGTATTTTACTCCCGTCAGATCCGCTTTGTTTATAAATGCGGCAATGCCCAAAGGCGTGTTGCAGCTGCCGCAAGGCGCGAGAGAACAATCCAACAAAACGGCAAGCATATCCTTAACGGACGTTTTGCCGTAACTGCCGGTTATCGCTATCACGTCCGCGTTGCTTTTTTCCAACTTTAAACGCGCTTTTTTTATGTAGTAACGGGCGATAATCAAATCTGTCGGCAAACACAACAACAAAGATAACGCCGTCAGAAAAGGCAGAAAAACAACGCAATAGACGCTTAACGCGAAGAAGCTCAACACGAATAAGATTACAAATTGAGCGGCGAAAAGACGGCATACCCGTTTAGTGATTTTCAGCGGACACTTGCGTTTGATAAGCAAAAACGGCAAAGCTGCCGCGCCGTATATTATCGACGACACGTAATGCGGAACGCCGTAAAAGCGCAACGTAATTACCGCCGCCTGTACTGCGGCAAGCGCGGCGAAGTAGACCGATAGTAGCAATTTGAAATATCCCCGTTCCAAACGGTACGAGGAGGATTGCAACACGCGAAAACATTCGTATGAAAGCGCCGACAGCAGCAACGCGTCAACAAGTGAATATACAAGCGTCATAACCGTTCTTCCGTAAACAAACGAATGGTCTTTGCAAAAGCTTTCGGCGCGTAGAACATAGCAAAATGATCGCCGTCCACTTCCGCAAGACTGCTGTTAACAATATATTTATGCAGCCTGCGTGCGTCCTTTAACGGAGTTGCCGTATCCTGTCTGCCGCTTACTATAAGAGTAGGTTGTTTAATAACCTTAGCGTATGCCGACAAGTCTTGATTGACAACTTTCACAAACGTGTTTTTCATCGTCTCGCTACAATTTCGGTAATCGTCGCTTCCGTACGCTTCCGTATTTTTGCCGAAGCGTTTGCGCGCTTTGTACAGCAATTCCTTACTCCAACGTTTAAAAGAAAACCGCCTAAGTCCCGCAGGCGCCACCAACAGCAGACGTTCGACAAGCTCGGGACGTACGTAAGCCGTAGCCATTGCTACGCGGCAGCCGAAACTGTGCCCGACAACCGTCGCTCCGTCGAGGTTCAGCTCCTCCGTAAACGCTATGAGCCGATTTGCGTAATCGAACACATTCCAGCCGCTTTCGGGAGGCGGAGCGCTTTTGCCGAAACCGGGAAAGTCTATAAGATAATTGCAGTAATCGGGCAAATACTTAACAGTCGGCAAAAAGATATCTCCGCTGCACCCCCAACCGTGCAAATATATTATCGGTTTACCCTCGCCCGCTTTTTGATGATATACGTCCACTCAATCCGCCCTTTTTATTGCTATTGTATGTAAAAAGATACGATAAAGTGCAAAAAGTCCGAAGTTACGTCAAAATAACTTCGGACAAATATAATTGTTTAATTATGTATTCCTATATAGATAATTTAAAACTTATTCGGATTTTTCCGTTTTGAAAATATTCTGTATCTATGCGGATAAACGGATTTGAAGCAGCCTTTCGTTCATTCCCGTTCGAACGCCGTTACAGCGTTTTTGCGCGCTTCACAGCTGCAACACCATAGTATACGCATCGCGGGTGGAATAACGCGTACGGCGGTAAAAATCTTTGCGGATTCCCTCCACGACGTAACCGCAATGTTTGTACAGTTCGACTGCAGGTTCGTTTGCGACGTTTACTTCGAGTTCGCAGCGCTCGCAATTCTGCTCTTTAGAAAATACCGCCACTTCCTGCAAAATTCTGCTTGCAATGCCCTGTCTGCGGTATTTGGTCGCAACGCATATATTGCATATTTGCGATTCCTCGTACATTATGCGCACGCAAGCGTAACCGACTATTTTGTCGTCGATAACCTCCGCAAAAAAGTGAGAAAACGAATTGCCGAATTCTCCGCGCAGATTCGCAATAGTCCAAGCGTCTTTGCCGAAGCACTCTTTTTCGAGGTCCGCCAACTGAAAAATATTCTGCATACTGAACGTCAATTCCTGTATCATCGATGCTTCATCCTCTCTTCCAAAGTAATTTCCGCCTGACTGCGCCTTATATACACGGGCGTAAGAGAACAGTCGAAATTACCGCGCAAGTATTTATCGCGAATTATTTGCGCGGCGCCGTCTAAATAATCGCAGGCGCCCGACGCCCTTGCGCAATTTTTTACGGTTTCGTCGTCGTACGGGACGACGTTGGAACGCGTTCCTTCCAAACTGCTGTAATAATAGTAACCGTTGCCTGCGTCTATAACGGAAAAACCGTTGCCGTGACAGTTGCGCGAACGCGCTATCGCCTCCAAACAGTTAACTGAGATATACGGTTTGGGAACGGCGGTCGCGTAGCCTTTGACCGTAGATATCCCTATGCGGATTCCCGTAAAACTGCCCGGTCCTACGGCGCAGGCGTAAGCGTCTAGTCCGTTAAAAGTAATTTGCGCGGTTTTAAGCAATTCCTCTACCTTGTTGCACAGCGTTTCGCTGTGCTTGACGCCCATCGCCCTTTGCGAGACGCTTACAATTTCGTTGTTTTGTACAAGCGCGACTACCAAATCGCTTGTCGTAGTATCGATATACAGTACGTTCATACGCGCTACCGCTCTATAATTATTTGCCGTTCGTTGTCGGACAGTTTCGTCAATGTGACCGTAATGCGTTGACGCGGGAGCAAATCCGCAACGTTTTCGCTCCACTCTATCGCCGATACGGCATCCTTATCGTAAAAGAATTCGTCGAGACCGAGCATTGCCGCTTCGGACAAATCCTCTATTCTGTAAAAATCGAAGTGGTTAAGCGTCAATCTGCCGTAGTATACGTTGTGCAGGGCAAACGTCGGACTTGTTATTACGTCGTCGATTTCCAACCCCTTTGCAAGTCCCTTGACGAAATGAGTTTTGCCCGCGCCCATTTCGCCGCGCAAAAGCACCGTTTCGCCGCCTTTTAAAGCTTTGCCGAAATCTTGCGCTATCCGTTCCGTCTGTTCTACGGTATTCGTTACGAATTGTTGTTTCATAACGGTATTATACCTCAAACTAACTCTCATTGCAAGTAAAACCTGCTAAGCGTTCAAATGCGATTACTAACTCCAAGCAAGATACGCGCGTAGAATACTGCTACTCTATTCGTTGTTTTGATCGGAATCGTTCGTATTTTGCTCCGATTGCGCGGTTTCGCCTTCGACGGCAGGTTGTTCTTGAGCGGAAGCAGCCTTTTTCTTTTTAATTTTTATCTCCCAGTGCAGCGCCTTAGACAACGGCTTGTACGTAAAGTAAGTAATTAACGCGCAGATAAAACAACGCAATGCGTTGAACGGCAGTACCGCAAGCGGCAGATAGTAATTGTACAACGTTTCGGCGGTAATTTCGGGATACAATGCCTGCATCATACCGAGAACTGCTCCCATACCGAATTTGTCAACGTAAGTAGGGATAAGAATAAGCCAATTTGCAAGCAGACTTGCAACGGTAGCGCACAGCATACCTACGCCAAGACCTGCAAGAGCTCCTTTGCGGTTTTTGTGGAACTTATAAATTAACGACGCGGGTAAAACGTTGGCAATGCCGATAATTATATCGGCGAGCTCGCCTATGCATGCGCTAGAACTCATCGGCATTTTCAAACAGCACTTAATCACTATTATGATACAACCCGCAATCGGTCCCAAAGCAAACCCTCCGAGTAACGCGGGCAAATCGGATATCTGCATATCCAAAAACTGCGGAAACAGAAACGGCAAAGGAAATTTTACGAATGCGTACAGCACAAAAGATAACGCCGTAAGTATCCCCATTACCGCCATATTTCCCGCAGTGAAAAACTTCGGTTTTTCCGACGCGATTGCGGTATTCGCTGTTCCGTTTTTTTCCGCGACTTCCGACGTCGCTTCTTCTTGCCATATTACTTCTTTTTTCATAATTTCTCCTTCTCTTTAAAGGGCGACTATATTCGTAACAATAAAAATCTCCCGAAAGACGTAACTTCGGGAGCGCGTTAAAACTGCGTAATATAGTCTCTATAATTCTTTTCTCATCCGGACTGTAACCGTCG
>JAMPAB010000039.1 GCA_023667435.1 Corallococcus sp.
TGAAGTCGTCAAACAACTGACGAAGTATATTACCTTTCTCTTTATACAGCGCCTTATAGTCGTCCTGCGTCAACGCGTCGCTCGCTTCCGTAATAAACATAGATATTTTGAGCATTAGATAGACGCTCACAAAAGCTATTATATTTTTCAATAAAATTTCTTCTTTCGTCTTTTCTTTTTTCTCTAAATGTTAGTATTTGTTTAGCGGACAACTGTAAATTCTGCGGAAAGATATCTTTTATATACAATGGAAACGCAAATTGCTTTTTAGCTTCTGCTTCAAAGTAACGATCCAAACATCCATTTTGCGCAGAAAATATCCATGTTTCAGAATTGGGAGTAGCAAGTGAAAAATGTTCCGAAGCAGCTATTTCATTTGCAAGGTATGACAAATATATATCAGCAATTTTTTTAGGAATATATCTAAAATTTTTAGATAACGAGACATTGTAAAATAATAAATCGTTTGAGTTTAAAACCGACCATAATTCCCAATTTGCTTTATCTAAACTTAATCTAGAAAATTCTTTATTTGAGCTATGTTCAAATTCTTTCTTGTATTGTTGCAAGTTTTTTTCATGTTCGCGCACAAAACGTTCTGTTGCATGACATCTTATAGAAAAATATTGATAATAATTAACCATTCCATATCCAACTCCTATCTCGCCAGTTGAACATAATTCTTTAATAAAACTATCATCATTTGGTTCATAATGACTGGGTATTATTCTATAAATTTTATCCCATAATAACGAAGCTTGCGTAAGCCAATAGTAATCATTTTTATCAAACTCAATCGAAGAAAAATACAATATATCTTGAATCATATAAACGCTCCTTTGTAAAAAATAATTATTTTTAAGTGTATATCTAAAGTTATCTTTACGACAAAATTTTCTTGTACCTGAAAATAAACATCATTTAATAATAAAATTTTCTCGAATATATATCCCCTATTTCCATTAAAGGACTTTCAATTAAATCTTTGCGCATTAATTGAATTAGTATTTTTGCATTCGGCAAAACTAAATCGCAGCCAATGTCATTGGTTGTTTTCTGTGTTTTTTAATAATTTTTCTCTATTATATTTTATCATAATATTATTGCTTTTTCAAGTACAAGCGGTCCATTCAATATTTTAAGACAACAAAATCAAAAACAGGGACTACCGCTTGCGGTAGCCCCTAAACATACTTAAACTTATTTAATTGACAAATATTGTTATTATTTTGTTTCCTTGCTTTGTTTAATAGCAGCTTGTGCCGCCGCTAATCTCGCAATAGGTACGCGGAAGGGAGAACAAGATACGTACGTCAAACCGATCTTGTGCGCAAATTCGATACTGCTCGGGTCGCCGCCGTGCTCGCCGCAGATACCGCATTGAAGCTCGGGACGGGTTTCGCGTCCGAGTGTTACAGCCATCTTCATCAATTTACCGACGCCTACCGTATCCAAACGCGCAAACGGATCGCTTTCGTAAATCTTGCTTCCGTAATAACTGGGCAGGAATTTGCTCGCGTCGTCGCGGCTGAATCCGAACGTCATCTGCGTAAGGTCGTTCGTACCGAAGCTGAAGAATTCCGCTTCCTTAGCAATTTCGTCGGCAGTAAGAGCCGCGCGGGGAATTTCGATCATTGTACCTACTTGATAGGTCAACTTGCAGCGCGATTCCTTAATAACCTTGTCGGCGGTTTCGCAAACAATCTTTTTGACGTAAGCAAGCTCTTTAACTTCGCCTACCAACGGAATCATAATTTCGGGAACGACGTTCCATTTGGGGTGACGTTTATGCACTGCCAACGCCGCTTTGATAACAGCCTTAGTTTGCATAACGGCAATTTCGGGATACGTTACCGCAAGACGGCATCCGCGATGACCCATCATGGGGTTAAACTCGTGCAAAGAGTTGCAAATTTGCTTGATTTGAGCAACCGTCTTGCCTTGTGTTTTGGCAAGTTCTTCGATGTCCTTGTCTGCTGTGGGAACGAATTCGTGAAGAGGAGGATCCAGATAACGGATAATTACGGGTTTGCCTTCGAGAGCTTCCATAAGACCTTCGAAATCCGCTTGCTGCAAAGGTTCGATTTTAGCAAGAGCCGCTTCGCGCTCCTCTACCGTTTCGGATACGATCATTTCACGAATCTTATCGATACGTCCTTCGCCGAAGAACATATGCTCCGTACGGCACAGACCTATGCCTTGCGCTCCCAAACGGGCGGCGTTCTGAGCGTCTGCGGGAGTATCGGCGTTCGTACGAACTTCCAACGCTTTGTACTTATCCGCAAGCTTCATAATACGACCGAAATATCCGCTGGAAGGATCTGCGGGAACGGTTTTGATTGCAACGTCGTAAATTTTACCCGTAGAACCGTCCAAAGACAGTTCGTCGCCTTCGCGGAACATTTTTCCGCCAAGTTCGAACTGCTTGTTTTCTTCGTCCATCTTGATGTCGCCGCAGCCCGATACGCAGCAAGTACCCATTCCGCGAGCAACAACCGCCGCGTGAGAGGTCTGTCCGCCGCGAACGGTCAAAATTCCCTGCGCGTACTTCATACCCTCGATATCTTCGGGAGAAGTTTCCAAACGAACAAGAATAACCTTTTTCTTGTCTTTGCCGAGTTTTACTGCCTCCTCAGGCGTAAATACGATAGTACCTGCGGCGGCTCCCGGACTTGCGGCGATACCTTTGCCGACTACGTTGTTTTTGTCCGCTGCGGCAAGCGCCGTAGTATCGAACGTCGGGTGAAGCAACATATCCAACGATTTCGCATCGATTTGCATAAGCGCTTCCTGTTCGGAAATCATGCCTTCGTCGATCAAATCGCATGCAATCTTTATGGCTGCCGCCGCCGTACGTTTTCCGTTACGGGTTTGAAGCATATAAAGTTTACCCTGTTCGATAGTAAACTCCATATCCTGCATATCTCTGTAATGATGCTCCAACGTGTCGCAAACTTCGAGGAATTGCTTGTATACGTCGGGGAGAATCTTCGCCATTTCGTCTATGTGCATAGGGGTGCGAACGCCTGCAACAACGTCTTCGCCCTGAGCGTTCATAAGGAATTCGCCCATAAGACCTTTTTCGCCGGTTGCCGGATTACGCGTAAACGCAACGCCCGTGCCGCAATCGTCGCCCATATTACCGAACGCCATCATTTGTACGTTAACTGCCGTACCCCACGAATAGGGGATGTCGTGGTCCATTCTGTAAACGTTGGCTCTGGGGTTATCCCAGCTGCGGAAAACAGCTTCGACAGCCGCGAACAGCTGTTCTTTGGGGTCCTTCGGAAATTCCTTGCCGATCTTTGCTTTGTATTCCGCTTTAAACTGATTTGCCAGCTCTTTCAGATCTTCGGCAGTGAGGTCAACGTCGTTTACTACGCCGCGTTTTTCCTTCATTTTGTCGATTAATACTTCGAAATACTTTTTGCCGACTTCCATAACTACGTCGGAGAACATTTGAATAAAACGACGGTAGCAGTCATACGCCCAACGGGGATTGCCGCTCTTTTTAGCCAACGTTTCTACAACTTCTTCGTTTAAACCGAGATTCAATATCGTGTCCATCATTCCGGGCATTGAAGCTCTTGCGCCCGAACGTACGGATACGAGAAGCGGATTTTCCTTGTCGCCGAATTTTTTTCCGGTGATCTTTTCCATCTTGACGATATAGTCCATAATCTGACCTTTTATTTCGTCATTGATGTGTCTGCCGTCTTCGTAATACTGCGTGCAAGCTTCCGTCGAAATCGTAAATCCTTGCGGAACGGGTAAACCGATTTTCGTCATTTCCGCGAGGTTGGCGCCTTTACCGCCGAGCAGTTCGCGCATCGAAGCATCGCCTTCGCTAAACAAATAAGTATACTTTTTTGCCACTTTATTATTCCTCCTGAATAAATTTATCTGCATTAGTTGGAGTCTTGAACGCAGTTACAGCGCGCAAGTCCCAATCGAAAATATTGTACAATATTTCGCCGAAAATTACAAGTGTTTTTGCAATTAAAATTGATATACGTATCCGTCCGTATTTTTCGCAATGAAAAAGAAATATCTTTTAGTTTGCTATAAATTGCGCTACGCGTTACACGGCAAATAGGATAACGATAATCGGTTTACTTTTGACAATAAATGGTATATAATACTGTAAGAACTTTAATCGGGGGTGTTTTTAGATTCGCCCGACGTTATAGAAGGTTCGATAAGCGTACCGCAGTGCAACTGCATAATAAGGCAAAATTAAATTAAACGCTAACAATAGCACAAATACAAGCCGTTCTTACGCAATGGCTTACGCCGCTTAATTAAAACCGGCTCGTAGGATTTCGCTCTGTTGCGAGGCGAAAACACCTGCGTAATACTTCGCAAATAGAATTTTAACGGGCGCGGCAAGCCGTTAAATTTCGAAACTTTACTTGACGCGGGCAGCGGTTGGTTTGTTTGTTTTTCCGTCCGTTGCGCCTTAAAAACAAACTGCGTACGGAGAAAGTCGAACGGTCTTGCGTCGGTACACGAGTGCAATTCTCGTCACCTCCACCATTACGGGGGTATACGCACACTTTTGTCGGTGTGCGTATTTTTCATTTCGGCAAAATACGACGTCAACCGAAAGAAAACGATAAAAAGCAAAACGTGCAAATTTCCGATTCGATGCGGTTTATCACGACGAATTCTTATAACGGAAACAATCCGATATAAAATACCGCGCGTTGCTACAAACGAAAATTAGGATTAAATTGGACCGAATTGTTTTTTACCAAGTTTATTTTCAGTTTATTTAAGTCATAAAAAATAATGGTAAAATCAGTTGAAAAAACGAAAAAATCGTTATATAATTTATTTGTACGTTTCAAAGGACAAACACCATGAAAGAAATCGTTAAAAACAACTATAAGGTTAAACTCGTCGAGACGGAAGAAGAGCTGTACGCCGTCAGAAGACTGCGTTACGAGGAGTTGATCTGCGGTCACAGAAATCCGTCGGAAATCACCTTCGAAGAATCGTTTACGGACGAGGACAGGTTTTGCGACAATATGATAGTGGTCGATACAAACTGCAACAAGGTTGTAGGCAGCTACCGTTTCATCACAAAAGAAATAGTAAAAAATATCGACGGATACTACTCGGAATGGGGTTTCAACATAGATTGCATTAAAAATCAACCGTACAATATTTTGGAACTGGGAAAAGCCGCCGTGCACCACGATTACCGAAACGGTTCCGTAATCAAGATGATGTTAAAAGGCGCCAACGAATATGCCAAAGAACACGACGTAAAACTTTTGTTCGGTATAATCACCATGCCCGAAATGGAAGAAAACGATTTGAAAAACGTGTTTTCCTACCTATACCATATCAGTCCCGAAACGGACCCGACTCTGCAACCGGTAGCGTTGGAACCCAACATTCCTATGGACGCGTTGCCATTCGAACAGGTAGACGTATTAAAAGCCAAACGTCAGATACCTACCGCAGTAAAACCGTACCTTGCGCTGGGTTGCACCTTTGCAAGCACGGCTTGCCCGTACAACAAACTGCTGCACCACGCCGATATGCTGATAATGCTCAACTGCAAAAAGCTGACGTCGCGCTACGCGCAGTACGTACTGAGATGAAACATAATCCGACTCGCGCGTAATTTTTGCGCATGTGCCAAATTACGAATAATACGAAAAGACGTTGAAAACTTGTGGTACACATCAGTTGTTCAACGTCTTTTAATATACCGTTTAAGAAACGCGCATTACGTATTCGATGCGGCGCGTCTCCTTTTTATTTACGGCATAATATATTTTCAATACGTGTTTTTCAATTAAGTTTGCTCGGCGCGCGCAACGCGTCAAACGGATTTAATCCATACGTACGAATACTTTCTGAGCAGCGACTCTCTGTACGCTTCTTTTAGCTCCGCAGCTGCGAGCGTCGAATTTGACAGCTTCGCTGCGGCAACTTCTTCGTATCGCGGTTGTTGTCCGTTTTGCGCATATCTGCTCCATCCGCTTGCGTCCTCAAAGGTAACCGTTTGCAACCTTATGCAATTGACGAAAGAGTCGTTGCATATCAACTTTACCGTACGGGGAATAACAACGTTTTTTACCGTATACGCGCAATTATCCAGCGCGTTTTCACCCACCTGCGTTACAACGTATTCGCGCCCGTTGTAGGTTACTTTTTCGGGTATGACAACCGTTTCCGCAGATTGACAGCCCAAAAACGTAATCTTGCCGTAGTCGTTTAAACGATACGTAAATCCGTCTACCGTAAACGTTTCGCCGATTTTTACTCCGTCGAAGTTATAAGCGGCGTTAGAAGCCGTCGGAACTCCGTACAAATAATTTATACCTTCCTCCGAAACGTTTACCGCATGGTCTGCGAGAAACTCTCCGTCCGTTTTACAGAAATAATCGAATATTTTGCCGTCTATACAGTTAGGTTGATCGTCCCAAGTTACGTCGTACCAGTACCACTCAGTATCCAGACGGACAATATTCCACGCGTGGCCTACGCCCTTGCTTGTTCCTGTTACGTAAACGTTCTCGATACGGTTGGCGTTGAGAAGCAACTGAAAAGCCTTAGAGTACCCTTCGCATACGGCGGATTCGTTGTCGAACACGCCCACTATATTGTGCGCCCACGAAGCGGTTTCCGCATTGCCGCCGTCGTCGTAAGCGTAATCGATATTGTCTATAAGGGCGTTATGCAGCGCAAGCGTAACGTAATAGTCGTTTTCTTCCTGTTGCGTAAGTGACAGGTAGTAATTGATCTTTTCGTACAATTCGGCGTTTTTATCCGCGCGAACGTTGCCGTTTGCATACTCGTTATTGACGCAAATAACAACGGAAAAGGAACCGTTCCTCTCCTCCATCGTCAATACGGTATTACTTATCCAGTAGTATAACGGATTGTCGTTGCGGAACGTTGAAATTACCGACATCGCCTGATTGTGAGTAAGATCGTACTTACTGTAATTGACGGCGGAAAGAGTATAATATTTAACGCTGTCGACGGACCTCTCCTGCGCGTTGAACGAAGCGTCGTCGTGCGCCTTAGACACAACGTCGTCGATTTCGTCGTATAGCGAGCATAATCCTTCGCCGTCGTCGAGCGTCGACAAATATTCGTAACCGTAGCGCGAATTGCACGACTCTACGTAATCGAATAAACGTCCGCAGACAGAGCATTTGCCGTCCTGCATATCATGCGGCTGTCTGTCCGTTTCGAAACCGCACGTATCGCAACGCTTGCAATGAACGTCGCTTTCGGGAATCCATTTATCCGAGCCGTGAATCCTTCGCGAACCTTGCTGTTCCGTTCGGCAGTAATAACATTCGTTCCAATGTTCGTCGTCGTTATTCTGCAAAACGTAAACGTGCCCCTGCGACAAACCCGCCGCGTCCGCTATTTCCTTGTTTCCTTCCTCGTCAACATAGTATTTTTCACATTCCGAGCATTGCCAGTACGTTATCACGGGTTGTCCCGTGCAGGCGGCGTTTTCCGCAGATAACTGCGTCATAGAATGGGTATGCTGCGGCTCCGACGGCGTTTTCGGGCCGAAAAGTACGTCGAGAATGACGTCGCAAGACGACAACGTCATAAGCGCTATAAGACACAATACTATTGTAAGCGACGTCACTGTTTTTCTTTTCATAATTATCACCATAGAGTACACGGTCGAACACGGTTGTTGCGGCATATAGACTACGCAGTCGAGACTGTACTTGCGGTACAGTCGAGCGGAGTAGACTCAGCATTGAACGGAAAGAACTGCCCAAAAGCGAGTTCGAACGGGTGCTCTATGGTTAAGTTTAACATAAACTTTCAAAAAGTACAATTCATTTTGTCGGATAACGTTGTTTTTTAACTGTAAAACACGCCGACTGTGAAATTATTGCAACTTTTATAATGCTACCCTGCCGTTTGCACAGTTGATACGTACGTCAAACACGCCGACGCTTTGAATTTACCGCATCATTCACGTAAAAGAATTACCTCTTTATACTATGCAATCAAAAGACGCGGGATATACGAAAAGACGTTGAAATTTCTGTTTTTCAACGTCTTTGCATATAGTTCGTTAAACGCGCATCATTCGTCTGACGCGTATATCTCCGTTCCGATTAGAACGTATTGTTTGTTGCGTACTGAACGGTTATTTCCGCAATGCGCGCCTGGCATACGTTGGCAAAATAGTCTACGTAAGTATATCCCGCCGACGCGTCGAAAGAGAGAATCACTTTTAAATTACCGTTAATCGACTGCGTTACAGCCGTTACGTTATCTTTGCTCTTGCCTACCGAAACGGTATTTTGCAGCACCGTCTTTTCCCCGTCGAGATTGTAATCGACGTAAGTAATTACGATGCCTACGACGTTTGCGTTGTTTACGTAAAATCTTAGATGGGAATTTTGGTGGATTCTGCCTTGCTCGTTAGTGCCGCCGACGTATTCGTAAGAAACGTACTCGTCTATTTCGTGCGAATTGCCGTTCGTCGTGTCGAATTTATCTACAGTAACGGATGAAATCGGCAAATCGGAGTAAACGGAGTAGTCGAATATCAACTGCACGTGAACGTCGCCCGTAACGGTAACGGTCAACTTTCCTCCCGTCGCCGTTGCCGCCTTACCGTTTACCAACACCTTTAACAGCTTGATTTTAGCGTTGGGATTATACTTAGAATAAGTTACCGTAAGCGTATCGAGCTCTGCGGGTTTTAACGCGTTGAAATACTTTACGTTTGCGTAGTAGTAATTTGCGTCGTCGTATAAAATACCTACGTAGCCGTCGCTTTCGTCCAGATTGCTTTCCACAAACAGCGTATACGAATTTGCCTGCTGCGCCACCGATACGATTTCCACGTCGACTAAATCCATCAGAATATCCGTACCGTCCTTGTAAACGTGCAGTTTGCCCTTTATTACGATTTCGTCGCCCTCGTCTATTGCCGACGCGTCTACGTTTGACGGCGCCGTAAAGGCGAACAGCAAGTCTTCGTCGCTGTAATTGTCCCATACGGTAATCATGTCGTCGACAACGTCGTATACCAAAACGTTTAACTTATAATAATCGTAACTTGTCGAACCGCTTTCCATATTTTCGGCAACCGTCAACAAATCGCCGAAGTTGTCAACATCGATTACCTGCGGCAGCGAATAGAATACTTCCTCTGCGGTAAGCTCCTCATGACAGTCCTTGCTGGTGAAATATTTGCCGCAGACGGTGCACTCGTGGTAATTGCGGTTGCCGCGTTCCGTTGCGGTGGGCGCCTTCTCCTTATGATAGACCAACTCGTGAGGAGCAAGAGTATCTCCGTAAATTTTTTCGTGCTTGCCGCATTTGGAGCAGGTTTTCATTACCCAACCGTAATCCGTACAGGTCGGGTCGGCAAATTTGTCGGGATCGTCGTACGCGCCGTCGTCGGCAACGTAGTTATGACCTTTTGTAACTATTTCCTCCTCGCAGCTATAACCGCAAACGCTGCAAAGACGAAGCATCGAACCGTTTTGCGTACAGGTAGCGTCGGAAATAACCGTGTCTACGTAGCTGTGCGCTTTAGCCGTTGTTTTTACTTCCAAACACATCGAGCACTTTTGATAGTGGCCGTTTTTGTCCGAATCATACAATGACCAGTCGTGGTCCAACTTGTTAGTGTAAATTGTAGTAACGTCTCCGCAAGTTTCGCAGATATGAATTTCCTCCCCCTGCTCTTTGCAGGTGGCGGCTTTGACAACTTCCGAAACCTCGTAGTCGTGCCCGAGCGCGGAAATATTTTTTGTGCTTTGCGTGTAACCGCAAGCGCAACGCATATATCTGTGTCCTATTTGCGTGCAAGTAGGATCTTCTATTACTTCGACGAAAATATGCTGTTCCTTGTCAAGCTCGGCATCGCAAGTAACGTTTCCGTTGCCGTTAATGCAAACGTGCCAGTGATACGTTCCGTTTGACGTCCACGTTTGCGCAGGACTGTGATCGTCCGTTCTGCCAGACGCTTGCTCGTATTTAAATTGGCACACCTTACACGTATAGTCCTGATGTCCCGTAAGATAACAGGTCGCTTCGCGGTTGTGTTCGCACTCCGACTTCTCGTAATCGTGCGCTTCCGACGTCTTTTTACCGCATCTTAAACACATATACCAGTGTCCCGCTTGCGTTCTGCTTTCTATATGCGATTTATCTAAATTATGCCCCAGCGCGTCCGACGTTTCTTCGAAAGAGTACCCGCATTCGCACGCATATTGCGTTTTGCCGCCTTTCTCGCAATCGGGAGCCGTCGTCTCTGTAACTAGACAGATATGCTCCTGTAACGAATCGGGTTTTACCGCATCGCATACCGAGCAGGTTATCCAGTGCCGCTGTTCGTCTCTTGCCGTATCTGTATAACTGTGTTCCGCAAGAGGAAGCTTTTCGGCGGTTTGTTCGCCGCAAACGCAAGCTTTTACCGTTTCGCCTTGTACTTTGCAAGTGGAATTAATAGTAGAAACAGTCTGCGAATAACTGTGCGCAGTAACGTCCGTAGTATACGTACAGTTAGCGCACTTTTGGTAATGCCCGTTTGAAGTCTTTTCGTAAGACAAACTGTGTTGAGCAAGAGGAAGTTCTTCTGTTGTTTGCTCTCCGCACACGCACTTGTATACGTCAACGCCCGTTTCCGTACAGGTAGAAGGCGTATGAGAAAGCAGCGTCGTAAATTGATGCTCCGTTTGCGTCGCGTCGTACGAACACTCGGTACAATGTTGGTAATGCTTGTTAGCGTCTACAAGATAAGTAAACATATGCGGCGTCTTTTGCGTAGAATAATCGCACTCGCTGCATTCCGTCCAATGTCCGTCCGCATCGCTTGCAGTAATAAGAGCGTGATTTTTGACCGGAATTTTTTCGGTATAGCTATCCCCGCATTCGCACGTGTAAAGCATTTCGCCCTCGCTGCTGCACGTGGAATCGCGGACGACGCTGCCCGTGTGCTCGTGTTCGTGTTTGCACGCCGAAACGGCGACGCAAATACACGTAATCATAACAATTATTAACGTAATTTTAAGAATGTTCATTAAATGCTTAAACTTAGTGTTACTCATTTCTTTCTCCGCACGTTAAAAATATTATCTAATTACATATTGTAGCACAAATAAAATATTTGACAAGTATTATCGTAATTTAAGCAGTAATAAACTTAGATAATGGCAACGTACGGTTTTGTTTCCCTTATGGTTTTGCCGAGTCCCGATTGACGGATATTCCTGCGCTGTGATATAATATAAACGATGTTTAACTGCAATTGACTACTGCTTACTACTATTATATCGTACACGAACAATACTGTTTGCGAAATATAATTATCAACGTGATACGATGTAATAAACAGCAATTAAATGCCGTTAGACGTGGTCTATTGTTTTATTATATCGTACACGAACCGAATATTTCAACAATAATACTCTTTTGCGTGATACGATGTAATAGCAAGTAGTTGACAGCAGTTAATGATAGTTAAACGTCGTTAATTGTTGTCTTTACGCTATTATACAATATCGGTTAAACGCGTTTTCTATAATCAGCTGCCGTAATTGCTGCCCGTCGCACAATAACGGAAAAATTACACGTCGCAAACAAAGAGGAAGAAAATGATACGGGGATTTTACGATTGTTCTGTAAAGAACGTTAAAATAAAAAGCAACTTTCATACGCACAACTACCTGTGCGGACACGCCGTCGGAACGGTAAGCGATTACGTAAAGGAGGCGGTAAAGTTCGGCTACGACGTAATAGGAATTTCCGACCACTGCGCGTCTCCCGTAAACGACGAAACGCCGTACGTTACTCCGCAAACGCTAAAAACGTTATATCTGCCTCAGTTTAAAGAAGCGGAAAAATTGTACGGCGACAAAATTAAAATACTTTCGGCGGTAGAAATAGAATACTTCGAGGGATTCGACGATTATTACGCGGGGTTGTTGAAAGACCTCGATTACCTTGTAATGGGACAACACGAGTATATGCTGGGAGATAAAAGAAAGAATTCTTTTTTTGACGGCACTGACGAAAAAAATGTTTTGGCGTATTTCGACAGCGTAAGAAAGGGCATACTTTCGGGGCATTTTTCGCTTGTGGCGCATCCCGACCTGATTTTCTACCGCGACATTGACATTACGGACAAAATGGTAAAAGCGTTCGATGAGGTTGTCCGCGCGGCGGCAGAATCCGACACGGTAATGGAGCTCAACGCCAACGGCATACGAAACCACCGCTTTAAGTACCCTACCGATCTGCTTATAGAGCTGTGTAAAAAATATAACGCTAAGGTCGCCGTTTCTTCCGACTGTCACAACCCTAACGAGCTTTACGACAAGTATGTAACGGGATTGCGCGCCTACGCGGAGCTTAACGGTTTGAACGTCGTTGACGATTTGCGTTGAATTATCCTGCGTCTAAAACAATTTGAAAAATTAAAAACAAGAAAACGCAATCGCACTTTTGGGGAGACACATCATTTTTGCGGCAAACGCGTTTAAACGACGTGACGCGCGGCATCGAATTATGCAAGCGCAACCGCTTTTTGAAATGCTTGGGCTTCGCATTTTCAATATTGTAAAACGCCGCCGTCGGCGATTCGGTTCACAAACGTTAAGTTAAATTCCGTCGATTTGCGGAGCAAATAATTATATTTAACGCAAACGCTTGCATATTTGAAAAAACTTTGATAAAATACAGTAGCAATGCAAAAAGTTGACAAACTTTTTACGGGCGATTGGCTCAGTTGGTAGAGCGCTGCGTTCGCAACGCAGAGGTCGAGGGTTCGATCCCCTTATCGTCCACCATACAGTGCCCAGTCGAACCTTTTTGGTTTGGCTGGGTATTTTCATTGAAAAACACGTTTTGGGACGTGTTTTTTGCGTTTTAAGGGGCGTTTTGCAAAGGTTCGTTTTAGGTTGTCTATGGTAGGAATAGGCAACCTAAAACGAATAGGTCGGCTTGTTTCGTTCCCCATTCTCGTATAAGCCAAGCGCACGCCGCGATGTCAATGTTATACTGCCGTTACTTGTTCAAGCCAAGCGCACGTCTAGCAAACGCGACCTTGACTTTTCCCTTACCCAACCTTGACAGCGTAGCGCCCAAAACTTGCAACCAATTAACTAACAGCCAACCAACCTTACAAGTCCATTCCGCCGGCGCGCCCACCCCCACATAAACCTAACGGACTTGTTCAAAAGCGCCTAACTTTACCCATACTGTTACGTACGGGTAAAGTTAGTAAAATAATGTTACTGCTTTTTAATTACTACCAAGTATCTTGTAGTAGCAATGGCGTTGTATCCGCAGGGTAACAAAAAATCCCGAGCGTCCGTATCGGGACTGTCG
Source organism: Corallococcus sp. (assembly GCA_023667435.1). GTDB lineage: Bacteria > Bacillota > Clostridia > Christensenellales > CAG-314 > Fimimonas. The sequence continues at coordinate 13,348 of JAMPAB010000039.1, forward strand.
GGATTTGCTTTGTCTGAATAATTGAAGTAAACAACTATCTCGTCGTCGAATAATTCTATCTTGTTTA